>JAZOSZ010000129.1:0-1665 GCA_045657365.1 Eubacteriales bacterium | reverse complement strand
ACCGCTTGGCCTCCGACTTCGTAGAAGCATTTGCAAAAGAGCTTTCCACCGCGCAAATGGTATTCGTTCCCGGTGGATTCTCCGGCGGTGACGAGCCTGACGGTTCGGGTAAGTTCATTACGGCATTCTTCCGTAACGGTGTCATTAAGGAGCAGGTCAACGACCTTATCAAGATTCGTCGCGGTCTGATGGCAGGTATCTGTAACGGATTCCAAGCAATTATTAAGCTCGGACTCGTTCCTTACGGTGAGATTATCGATACCGACGAGAACTGCCCGACGCTGACCTTCAACTCGATCGGTCGCCACCAGTCGAGAATCGTCCGCACGAGAATCGCGTCGAATCTGTCTCCGTGGCTCGCAAAGACGCAGGTCGGAGATATCTATTCGGTACCGATCTCGCACGGCGAAGGTCGCTTCCTCGCGTCCGACGAACTGATTGCAGAGCTTACCAAGAACGGACAGATCGCAACGCAGTACGTTGATCTCGACGGAAAGCCCACCTCGGATATTCTCTATAACCCGAACAATTCCTGCTTCGCGATCGAGGGTATCACCTCGCCCGACGGACTTGTCTTCGGTAAGATGGGACACTCCGAGCGAATCGGCAAGGGACTCTATCAGAACGTCCCCGGTGACTACGACTCGAAGATGTTCGAGGCAGCGGTGGAATATTTCAAATAATTCAAAGCAAACACGCGGCGGTTCGAGAAATCGAACCGCCGTAATTTTCTCTTTGTTGCCCCCATTGACAGAATGGAAAAGCCGTGGTATAATATATAAGGAATATTTTTCACTTTTTGCGATTTACGATAGGAGAGTGATTTTATGAAGATACTCATTTCGGGAAGCGGACAGGTAGGCGAAACCCTCGTCAAACAGCTTTCCAAGGAAGGATACGATCTGACCGTCATTGATTCCGAGCCGCAGGTTATTGAAAAACTGACCGAGCGCTACGACGTGATGGCAGTGCACGGCAACTGCGCTTCGATGGAAACGCTTCGCAGTGCGGGGGCAGAGACCGCCGATCTGATGATCGCCGCCACGGGTAGCGACGAGCTCAATCTGCTCGCATCGATGACCGTGCACGCGATCAATCCGAAGATCCATACGATTGCCAGAATCCGCAATCCCGAATATACCGAGCAGGTCTATTCGATGCGTGACGTTTTCGGTCTGTCGATGACCTTCAATCCCGAAAAACAAGCGGCGCTGGAAATCGAGCGTCTTTTGAAATATCCCGGATTTCTCAAACGCGATTCCTTTGCCAAGGGACGTGTCGAGATCGTTGAGCTTCGCATTGATGAAAAGAGCAAGCTTTGCGACGTTCCGCTGAGCGGACTGAATGCCATCGTAAAGTGTAAAGTGCTCGTTTGTGCCGTTTTGCGCAATGGTTCGTCGGTTACGCCGAACGGTAATTTTGTGCTGCGTGCGGGGGATAAGATCTTCGTTACCGCGCCGACGGCAACGCTTTCTACGCTTCTGAAAAACCTCGGAATCGTTACCCACAAAACTCGCCGCGTGCTTCTGGCGGGCGGCGGACGCGTCGGCTATTATCTCGCTGAGGCGTTGCAGGATGATAATATTTCGGTTACGGTCATTGAAAAGGATCGCGAGCGCGCAACGGTACTTGCCGAGGCACACCCCAAGGCGAATATTATTTGTG
>JAZOSZ010000128.1:0-2544 GCA_045657365.1 Eubacteriales bacterium | reverse complement strand
CTCGCCGGGAATACCGAAGAGCGCAACGTCACCGATCGCAATAGCGCTGAAGAGCATCGGGAAGGTGTCAGGTGCATTCTCAAGGCGCACCATTCTGCCTGCCTCGGCAACGACCGTCGTGAGCATCATTGCCTCGTAAGGAATGAGGTCATCGCGACCTGCGTTGTGCCAATCGTTGTACTGATGCGCAAGAGGAAGATCCTTGGGGTCTGCCTTGTTCGAGGGGATCTCGACGATCTTCTGTACGTATTTGATATCGTCCACGTCGAGCCACTCGACCTTATCGTAGACCGACATCACGGCGCCCGTCACGACTCTTGCGATGTGACGCGCGTGACCGTAGCCACGAGAACAGCCGTCAAAGTCGTGGAACATATCGTTGAAGTCACCCGCCTTCGGATGTACGTTGACGTGGTTGACGTCGCCCTGTGCGCCGTTGAAGAAGATACAAGCCGAGCCAAGGCAGTGCTCGACAAAGCGACGCGTCATCGCAGGCCAGTCGCCCGAAATCTTGTTTCCACCGACAACGTCGGGGTGGTTACCGAAGTTTGCAAGCACGATTCCCTGCGCGTCCTCACGGTCAAAGCGAATGACGTTGACTCTCTCGTCGACGTCACCGATCGGTGCGAGGATATCGGGATTGTTGACACCGGGGTTGGTCTTTGCCGTACCGTCCTTCATACGGAAACGGCGAACGAACGCGACGTTCTTTGCTTCACCGACACCGATACCCATTTTCGCGGGCTTGAGGTCGGCAAGTGCCTCAACGGATACGTCAATCACTCTCTTGGCGAGATACTGCTCGTAGTCGCGAATGAGAGGGTGAGGATTGGTTTTCAAAAGAATCGGTCCCTGATGCGTATGTGTGGAGTGAATAAAGATTGCCTCGGCGTCGATGCCCGTCTTCTCTGCAATTGCCTCTCTCCAAGGCGTCAGATACTCCTTGCCGATACCGCAATGGTCGATCGTCATCAGAAGCACGGTCTTCTCGCCCGAAGCAACGGCAAGCGCAACGACCTCAAGATCATCGAGAATACCGTCAGCGAATCTTTCCTTGAAATATCCCGCAATCGGAATACCAAGGGGGGGAACGACGTTCACACGGGCATAGCCCACACGAAGATTGTTTGCCATAATTTGTTACCTCTTTTTATTTTTGTTTTTAATAATTTTCGTAGTCGCCCTCTCCGTCACCGAACGGTGACACCTCTCCCAGAGTGAGAGGCTTGACCGGCTCCCACTTTGGGGGAGCTGTCAGCGAAGCTGACTGAGAGGGATTTATTTCTTTTTACATTCCTCGCAACGGCGAAGGAAATTTTCAAAGAATTTGTGCTCCACCTCGGGCCAGTGTCCGTCGAGAGAGAGCTCGGGGTGCCACTGCGTGGCGTAAATATTCATTTCACGGTTCTCAATCGCCTCGATCACGCCGTCGTCGGTCGAAGCAACCACGCGGAAGATCGGCGCTACCCTGCCAAGTTCCCACGAATGGTGGCAGTTGACGAGCGCTCGCGTCGAACCGAATACGTCGTGGACGAAGGAATCGGGTTCAATGTTGATCTCGTGTCTGCGGGTCTCTCCGTTTCGGTGAGCGTCGACATCGTCGACGAGCTTGAGCGTTCCGCCGAAATAGACGTTGAGTCCCTGAATACCGCCGCAGATGCCGAAGATCGGCTTTCCTGCCTTGACGAAGGCGTCGATCATCTTTCGGTCAAAGGCGTATTCGTCGATGATTTCGGGCGGATCAAAGGGAGCTTCTCCCCAATAGGTGGGATCAATATTGATCGAAGAGCCGGGCAGAATAAATCCGTCGCAGGTCTTCACCGCGTCCTCAATCGCCGCTTCGGACATCACCGCCAGCACGCCAATGCCGAATTTTTCACCCAGCGTATGGTAGGCGTGACCGATCACGTAAGACTTGTCCCAAACCTTTCCCTTCTTGGAATCCGAATATCTCAAAAGTGTTGCCAAAGTCATCATATCACCTCGTTTGGAAAGACTACATTTCTTTTCCCATTATATCACTGAACCGAGAGAATGTCAAATAGTTTTTGATAATATTTTCAATTATTTTTATAAAAAAAGGAACGGAAAAATCCGTTCCTTTTTGGGATTATCTGACGATCTCAAACTGCTGATCTTCAGGTAGGTCGACCACGGTGCAGTCGTTGCAGTAGATGCACTCGGGGAGCATAATCATCGTCGTCAGCGTGTCGTTGTTTGCGGGCAGAGGCGCAAGGTGCCAGATTGCCGTCTTGAGCTTCACAACAGTATTCTTCGGCACGAGGAATACCTTTGCGTAATCGGTAGCAATCGCGCCTGCCGAAGCGGGGGCGACGTGCAGGATCATATCGTCGTCCAGAGGCATCAGAAGCTCCTCGGTGGACGTATGATACTCCTGCTGGGTAATGATCATCTTTTCGGGCTTTCTGACCACGAGGGGCGAGAAAGCAAGTCTTCCCTGACAGGTCGTCGTCAGACGGTCGGGATAGAACTTGTGAATCGCGCCGCAGAGGGGGAAGTCGGATCGTAGCCATGTCGTTCTGT
>JAZOSZ010000127.1:0-2720 GCA_045657365.1 Eubacteriales bacterium | reverse complement strand
GAAGCGCATCGTGAGTGTTTCGCCATACTCGGAGATGCCCTGCGAGCGCCAACCGTTGAACTCTGCTCCAAGCTTGCGGGAAATTCCGTTGGCGACCAGAGAGGGGTCACAGTTCTCGCGGTACGAGGTCGCAAAAAACTCGGCGCTTTTGGCAAGATCCAAGGGATCCTCATTTTTGATATGGGGCAAAAATCCGTCTGCCTTGAGAATTTTTTGCTGAAGCTCGGAAATATGAGTCGACCCCAGTTCTCTCGGCGTACAGCCGTATTTGTGGCAAAGTGCGGCGGCAATGCCCACTGCCTCACCGCCGATGGCGCAACAACCCGTAATGCGGGTACTGCCGAGGCCGAGACGTGTGGTAGAAATATCTCTGCCTGCCATAAAGAGATTTTTGATATTTTTGGAGTAGTAGGAACGGTAGGGGATTGTGTAAATGCCCTCGAAGAAGCGGCAATCCGAGGGAAGCGTATCAAAATCGAGAAGCCCGTGCGGCGAGTGCAGATCGATGCACCAACCGCCGTAAGCCACGGCATCTTCAAATTGGCGGTGTTCAAGAATATCGGTTTCGGTGAGAATGTAATCGCCCACAAGCCGTCGGCTCTCTCTCATACCGGGGAGTGCTCCCACCCATTCGAGCGCATAATTCTCGGCACCGTGCTCGTGAATTCCCTCGTCGCCGTTTTTGATATGGTCCCACAGACCGTAGCAGTAGGCGATCAGGTCGTCGCGGATCGTTTCGTAGTCGCTGATGATATCGTCGGAGTCGCCCATCAGCTCGAGCCACCAATAGCCGTAATCGATCGCGGCGCTCGAACACATCGAGATGCGGCGGTATTCCTCGGGATCGGGGCTTTCACTGCAGTCAATGGTGTTTCGCATGCCCGCACAGTGGATTCTCTTGGCAAGCTGCTGTTCGGTCAGCTTTTTTGCGAAGCTTGGCGGAGTGAAGGGAACGGGGTGTCCCATATTCTTTGCCTTGAGAAGAATGGTGTTTCCCATTCGATAGGAATTTGCTTCTTCGGGGGCGTCGATCTCTCCAAATTCTTTTTTCGATTCACTTCCCATACGCCATTCGGCGCCTGCGTAGTAGCCAAGCGTTCCGTTTCCCGTGCTGTCGACGAACAGCGGTGCGGAAAAACGGTAGCGCATTTCGGTGGTGCTTTGAACACAGAGAATACTTTGGATCTCGTCGTTGTCGGTTTCGACGTCGTACATGACGGTGTCGTAATAGAGCGTCAGATTTGGTTCTTTTTTAACGGCATCGTGCAATACCGCGTCCCAGATTGAGTAGCAAAAATGCTCGTTTTGCTTTTTGTTTTCGAGCATCAGCTCGTAGACCAGTCCCCCTTCGGCATAGTCCGGTTGCTTCAACCCTTGATCGGCACCCGAAATGTGGATGCGGATCTCACTGGACGTGTTACCGCCCAACACCGATCGTGCGTGAATGAGTGCCGTCTTTGCGCCGTTTCTGGCAGAAGAGATGGCGGCACAGATGCCTGCCATACCCGCGCCTACGACGATGACGTCATAAGAAAGCTCTTGATATCGTTCAGAAACTCGTTTCATCGTATGCTCCTTTTTTTGTGATGGTTTTATTATAGCAAATAAAAAAGAGGAATTCTTGCAAAATTGTTGCAAAAATTCCATTATTGTGCTACAATATAAGAAAAAATAGGGGGAGAGTATGAGAGCAACGACGTTTCAATACCGAGTAACGACGCACGAGGCGGGACATAAAGAGTCGCCGATGAGCTTTGACGAGCTGAAATTCGTTCACGTTTTGTCGGGGACGTGTTCTTGGAATATCAACGGGAAGCTCTTTTCGGTAGAAAAGGACGACGTTTTGATCTTTTCGCGAAAGGATCAGCGGTATATCCAAGAGGTGACATCAAGAGAGCCTCTCGTAATGGAGCAGGTGATCTTTTTGCCGATCACGCTCTACCCCGCCGAGGCGTGTGCAGAGCTCTTTTTTGAGAGTGAGAAAAGCTCTCTTTTGCCGAAAAACAATGAATATCACGCAAAAATATTAGAGGATTTTGCCGAGGTCCGAAAAGAGATCTCGGACGATCTTCCTTGGAAAAACGAATGGATCGCCAATCGAATCACGTCGATGGCGATGAGAGCCGCCCGCTTGCTGGGGTTAGAAAGAAAGACCCCTTCCGTGTCGGGAAGAGCACAGTATCAGACGGTGTGTGAGGCGCTTGCCTATCTACACGAAAATCTTGGGGGAGATCTTTCCAGAGATCGCGTTGCGGCAGCTTTGTATATCAGTCCGTCGCATCTTTCCCGTATTTTTAAAGAATATACGGGCGTTACGCTGCAAGAGTATATCGTTCGTTGCCGCGTAGAGCGCACCGTCGCGCTGATTCGGAACGGGAAACGACCGATCGACGCGGCATTTGAGTGCGGTTTCGGCAGTACCTCAGGGTTTTACCGAGCCTTTTCCGCGGTGACGGGAAAGAAGCCGAAGGATTTTTGAAATGAAAAAAGAAAAACGCTTATGGCAGTGTTGCCATAAGCGTTTTTTGATGGAATTATTGTCTTTGTAGGGTCACCGTAACGGTTGCGCCGTCGAGCTCGATTGTGCCCGTATATTCGGGAGCGGTGGGAGCGTCGAACGAAGCGAGAAGGTCGCGCGCGAGCTGTTCCTTCTTTTCTTCCACGATGCTATTGATCAGCTCGGAATCGGTTGCGAAAGCGATATAGATTCTGTCGCTGAC
>JAZOSZ010000126.1:0-9791 GCA_045657365.1 Eubacteriales bacterium | reverse complement strand
CAATTAATTTCTACAAACCACTCCATTTTTCAAAAAACTCTTTACAATCGAAAAAATTTTTGATATAATAATTATGCTACACAAACTGAATAATTAGAATTGCGGTATTTTTATTTATGGGATAACTATACCCTTTTTAGGCATACTTATTTTTAGAATTTGGTAAAAACGCAAATTCCACGAAATGAGTATGGCTTAAAATCCGTAATTCTATTTCAGTTTGTGTAGCGACAATCGGAGTTTGCGTTTTTCGGTGCGTTGACTTCGGTTGGCGCACTTTTTTATTTTTAGGAGGACTATTTATGAACGATCAAATCACCATCGAAGAAACGAATCAGAAATTAAAATTTCCTATTGGGGCGATTTTTTTAATCGCTTCTCGGGCTCTTTGGCTTATACCGAACTTCTTGCACCTTTCTTCTATTCCTGTTTTTAATTGGTTATTTTTCGCAGGAATCCTTGCCACCGGTATTCTCGCGCTTTGCAAAAAACGTGGTATAGCACTTGCGATTCCGCTTGCCGTTGCGGGACTATCAAAGATTTTTGCTATCATAGATCTTCTCATCAAAATCCCAATTTGGAATTTATCCACTGATATGATTAAGAATAATATTATAAGTCCAATTGTTGATTTGCTATTTATTGCATCGGTTATTTTAATCGCACTATTGAAACTATTGAAGGGAAACAAAAAAATCTTCCTGTATATTTTATACGCAACATTTGCAATATCCGTTGTGGGAGGTTCTGGTCTCTTTTATATCCCTAATATCTTATTTTTGATTGGATGTTTGCTGCTTGGTATGTATTTGGCAAATCCCTATCAAAAACCGAAGGCTCCTAAAACACCTGCCTCGAACGGTGCTCCCGAAGTGGTTGCCAACGAATACTACATTTCTCTCGGAAAGCATGTTTGTTTGCTGCTCTTTACCTTTGGCGTTTGGAATTTTATGTGGATCTACAAAATCACGCGCTATACGAATCTTGCCAAGGGAGAGGAAGAACGCGATCCTACCAAAAAGCTTTTGCTTTGTATCTTCGTTCCGTTTTATAGCATCTATTGGACCTATAAGACCGCACTTCGCGTAGATTCGATTGCTAAGGAACACGGTGTTTCCTCAGATCTTAGTACTATTTGTTTGATTCTTGCCATCTTCGTTGGATTTGTTCCGCCCATTCTGCTTCAGGATAAGATTAACGGTATTCTTACCGCCGCTCCGGCTCCTGTGACAGAAGCTAAGAAGGATACTCTTGATAACATCGAAGTACTTGAAAAATACAAGGAGCTTTTTGACAAGGGCATCATCACCCAAGAGGAATTCGATGCAAAGAAAAAGGAGCTTCTTGATCTATAACTAAAACGAAAAGGAACCGCCCTACACCGAAACGGTTCCTTTTTATTTGGTTATTTTTCCTTAACATCAAGGAAGATTGGGCAATGATCGCTGGTTTTTGCAAGTGCTTCGTCAAGAAGAATGCGGTGGAGCTTGACGTCGACGAGGTCGGTCGTGACCGACGCGTGGTCGATCGCCGTCATTTTCTTCGGGCATTCGGTCGAATTCAGCGCGTGATTCCAGCACATGATACCGTCGCTCTTCTCTGCTACCAGCATTCCGCTTTCCATGGAAAGTCCGTCAAAGAGCAGCTGATAATATTCTCCCGTATGGAGCATATTATAGTCCCCCGTCACGAAGATCGGTACGTTCGGGTACATTCTGCGCAGGTGGAGAAGCTCGTAATGAACGTCTTCCACTCCGGGGAGCTGACGCTCGTCTGCCTGATAGTAAAAATGCAGATTCATGTGAATATACTTTTTCCCCGGCTTCTTTTTGGACCGATACAGCGCCCACTGATAGCCCCACATTCCCATCACGTTAAAGAAATGGAATCTGGTATCAATCAACTCATACTTATGCTTATGATAAAACAGAGGGGTATAATTCTGCTGATAATCCACGCGGTGATAGACATAATCTCCCATTTTGGCGGGAACCATCGCATACGCCGCATCCAAACGCTCGAGAATTTCGGGTTCCATCGCAACGTCGACCTCTTGCAATCCGAGAAAATCGGGCTGATAGGCAAGATACATCGCGCAGAGAATATCGATTCGCTTCTCGTAAGGAAGAGCATCGGGCTCTTGTTGTTTTCCGTCTCCCGAGGACAGAACGTTCGAGGACATCACGCGGAGATACGAGGGGTCTTCTTTTTTCAGATTACCAAGACTTCCCTCTTTGAAATATTCCTGCCATTCGTAGAAATTCATACTTGCTCGTCCTCCTTCTTTACAAAGTCGGCAAACTGCGGCGAGTGGTCGCTCATCAGCGGGAACGCACTAAGATCAAGCTTGCGGTGGAAAATCGGAGTCACGAGATCCGTGGTCGTCGAGATATGGTCGATATGAAGCTCGCTCTTCTGTCCGTCCTCGGCAAGCATCATCGCACTCTCCATTGAAAGTCCGTCAAAGAGCAACTCAAAATGCTTATGCGTTCTTCTCATATTGTAGTCGCCCGTCACGAAAATCGGCACCTTGGGGTACATTCTGCGCAAGTGAACAAGCTCGTGATGCGTTTCATAGATTTCGGGAAGCTGCTCCTCATTATTGTTATAGAAGAAATGCAGGTTCATGTGAATAAATCGCTCGGCGGGGTTGTCCTTGGAACGGTAGAGCGCCCAATGATATCCCCAAATTCCGCCTTTGGCAGAGGGGTGGAAGCGGCTCTCCAGCACGTCGAATTTGTGCTTATTATAGAGTGTTGGGAAATGATTGGGCTGATGAAAATATCCATGATACTCATAGGTTGCAATATCTCCCATTTCAGTTTTGGGAATCGCGTAGACTGAATCAAGTCTTGCCATCAGCTCCGGCATCATCGTATAAGAAAGCTCCTGCACACCGAGAAAATCGGGCATAAAGCTAAGTGCCACTGCCGCGAGCATATCCATTCTCTTTTGGAAGACGTTGCCCGCATCTCTCTCTTTTCTGGATTTACCGTCGCCCGTGTGAAGCGCATTCGCCGTCATCACGCGGATCTGAGGGGTATAGCAAGGATCGGGCATTCTCATTTTTTCAAAGCCTGCCGCTTCGATCTGATTCATCAAATCCTGAACACTCATTCGTACTTAATCTCCTGCTTCTTTAATACCACGTCAACGAAGGTCTGGGGGTGGTCGGACAGTTTATCCGAGCCGCGCCACCAAAGCGAACGGTGCAGTTTGACTTCGAGTGCGTCGGTGGTCACCGTTTCGTGGTCGATAATTTTCTCATCGGGCTGACCGTCCTCGGCAACCAGCATTCCCGAGGTCATCGGAAGGTCTTTGACCATATTTTCAAAATGCTCGCTCGTATAACGGCAGTTGTAGTCGCCCGTCACGATGATCGGCAGCTCCCGGAACTGACGAACGGCGGGATCGATCCATTCGCGGTACATACGGCGAAGGCTGACGAGCTCTTCGTGTACGTCGTCGACGGCGGCGCCAAAATACTGCTTCGCAGAGCTTGACGGATAGTGCAGGTTCATGTGTGCAATCGTCTGCGTGGGATCGGACTTGAGTGCGTAGACCGCCCACTCATAGCTCCAGAGTCCACCTGCTTCAAAGTTGTGGAAGCGGCTGTCGATCACATCATACTTGTGCTTATTGTAAAGAATCGGCGTATGGTTCTGGGTATGAGCGGTGCCGTGGTAGGCGTAGTTGACCGCGTCGCCAAGCGCGGAATGGGGCGTATCGTACACGTCCTTCAGAAGGTCAAAGAGAATCGGCTCCATTTCGTAGCTGACCTCTTGCAAACCGAGAAAATCGGGTTCAAACGCCAGATACAGCTTTGCCAAATACTCTGCTCTTTCGTGGTAGGGGATCTGCTGCAGATTGGCAAGTTGTCTCGAATAGCCGTCGTGCGTATGGAGCACGTTCGAGGACATCACTCGGATATAGCTCTCGTCCGCCTTCTTGACGTTCGGATGCTCCGCAAATTTCTTTTCAAACAAATAGTTACAGTTCATTTTATTTCTCCTTTATCCTTGGCGTGACTTCAGTGCCACGTCGATAAACATTGGGCAATGGTCGCTTCCCTTGGCAATGATTTCATCCAACAGTACGCGGTGGAGCTTGACGTCGACAAGGTCGGTCGTTACCCCCACGTGGTCGATCGAGGTCTGATTGGGAGCAAAGAAATCCATCGAGGTAATCGGATGATTGAACATCTGCATCCCGTCACTCTTTTCTGCGATGAGCGCTCCGCTGATCATATCGAGTCCTTCAAAAAGAACCTGCATCTGACGTTCTTTATACTCTGCGTTATAATCTCCCGTCAGGAAGATCGGCGTCGTCGGATAGTGACGGCGCAAATGACAGAGTTCCTCGTGCGCGTCCTCAAAGCCGGGCATATTGATATTGCTATTGGAATGAGGGTGCATATTCATATGAATGATTTTTTGCTCGGGATTTTCCTTCACGCGGTAGAGCGCCCACTGATAGCTGTGCAGATCGTCGTTGGGGAAAATGTGATAACGGCTATCGAGCACCTCGTATTTGTGCTTATTGTAAAGGATCGGGGTGTGGTTCTGAATGTAATCCACTCCGTGATAGGGATAATTGACGAAATCTCCCAGTGGCGTATCGGGAGTGTCGTATATCTCGGAAAGTGCGCGAAGGATCGGAGCCGTCTGCTGATAGCTTACCTCCTGCAAGCCAATAAAATCAGGCAGGAAGGTCAGATACACCGCCGACAGAATCGCCACGCGTTCCTCCCACGTCTTTTTGGCAAGCTCACTCGCGCGGCTGTGAAGAACGTTTGAGGTCATTATACGAACGTAAGATTCGTCCGCCTTTGTCACATTTTCGTGGCCGTAGGCTTTGATTGCTTCCATCATATCTTTTATCAACATCATTCTCTCCTTATTTCCGCTGAACATCCACAAAAATCGGATAATGGTCACTTGCCTTGGCAAGCTCATTGTCGCGAAGGATGCGGTGAAGCTTGACGTCAAGAAGGTCAGTCGTCACACCGACGTGGTCAAGGGTGGTCAGATGAGGACGGGCAGGCTCGGGATTGCCAAGCTGGTGATTCCAATACTGAAATCCGTCGTTCTTCTCTGCCACGAGCATTCCCGAGGTCATATCGAGTCCTTCAAACATCTTCTGAAACGCTTCGGTTTCATAGCGAGCGTTGTAATCTCCCGTGAAAACGATCGGAACCTTCGGATAGTGGCGGCGCAGGTGAATCAGCTCTCTGCGCATCTCTGCCAAACAAAGAGGAATTTTCGCGCCGTCGGCACTCGGGTGCATATTGATATGAATGATCTTCTGCTCGGGATTCTCCTTGGAACGGTAAACTCCCCAATAAAATCCCCAAAGACCTTTCACGAAGAACAAACGGTAATAGCTTGTGATCAAATCGTATTTATGCTTGTTATAAAAAATCGGAATAAAACAATGCGTAATACGGCGACCGTCGGCGGTAGGGATATTCTGATAGCGTCCCAGAGGGGCGTTCGGCATCGCATAGACGTCGGAAAGCTTTTCGGAGAACCGTTTCATCTGATTCGTTCCACATTCCTGCAATCCAAGGAAATCGGGCAGGAAGGTCAGATAGGTTGCCGATAGGATATTCGCACGGTCCTCGTGCGTCCAATCAAATTCTCCCGAAACGTAACCGTCGTTCAGAACGTTCGAGCTCATCACGCGAATGTAGCTCTCGTCTGCTTTTTTTACATTTTCGTGTGTTGCCTCAAAAAAGGAACAAAGTTCTTTGATATCCATTTTTCTCTCCTTATTTCAGTTGGACGTCAACGAACATCGGGCAGTGGTCGGTTGCCTTTCTGCTCACGACGACAAAGATGACACGGTGAAGCTTAACGTCGCAAAGGTCGGTCGTGACGCCCACGTGGTCGATCGTAGTACGGTTGGGAGCATAGAAATCCATATTCGCAATCGAATGGTTGAACATCTGAAGTCCGTCGTTTTTCTCTGCGACAAGCACCCCCGATACCATATCGAGTCCCTCAAACATATTCTTGAACTTATCCGTCCAATATTCTGCGTTATAGTCTCCCGTCAGGAAGATCGGAACCTTTGGATAATGGCGGCGCAGATGCACAAGCTCGCGGCGCATTTCGGTAAAGTTCGGAATGTTTCTCTCTCCGTGCGGGCTGGGATGCATATTGGCGTGGATAATTTTCAGATCAGGATTTTCCTTCGAACGGTAGAGCGCCCAATGGAATCCCCACATTCCTTTCACGTAGAAAAGACGGTAGTGGCTTGTGATCTGCTCGTACTTATGCTTATTGTAAAAAATCGGAATAAAGCACTGCGTCACGCGGCGACCGTCTGCCGTAGGATTATTCTGATAGCGTCCCAAGGGCGTGATCGCAGGCGCATAAACGTCCTTCAGGCGCTCGGTAAAGCGCTGCATCTGTCCCTCGCAAACCTCTTGCATCCCGATAAAATCGGGCAGAAAGGTCAGATATACCGCCGAAAGAATATCGGTGCGGTCCTCGTTGGTCCAATCGACCTTTACGGTAATACAACCGTCGCCATAGACGTTCGAGCTCATAATTCGGAGATAGTTCTCATCATCCTTTTTGACGTTCTCGTGCGTGTTTTCAAAAAAGGTACACAGTTCTTTGATATCCATAAAATTCCCTTTCTCAACCAAAAATTACATTACGCTGGTTGACCAAAGTGCGGTAGAGGTATGATAGAAATCCTCTTCTTTCTTCATATAAGGAAGCAGTTCCTCTTCCAGTCCCTCAAGAGATGCGAGCTTTCCGTCCGCATACGCAAGAATTTTTTTACGGCAGGATTCCAAGCGGAAGATCAAAGCGCCGAACCGCTGATCCTGAACGTCAAATCCGTAAGATTTATTGTCGAGCATCCACTGCTTTTCAAATGCCTGATAGTGACGGCGGATCAATTTAATTGCCTTGGTGTACTCCTCGTTCGCAAGACGGCGAAGCTCTTCCTTGTCGCCTGCCTCATACGCACGGCGGGTCTTCAGACCGAGCTCATACTTGACAGCCAGCGCGTCGCAAAGCGTTGCGGCAGCGGTAAAGACGTAACCGTAGCGGCGGCTCTTTTTTGCCGTAGCGTGAAGCTCTGCGGCACACGCCTCAAAATGAGCGCTTCCGCCGGGCTTGACGGTATAATCGAGATAGTCGCAAAGACAGTCGGCAAACAACATATTTCTCGACGAGTTCTTGACCTCACCGCTATACGGAATCACCTCGTTTGGTGCATCGATCTTCATAAATTCATCAAAATCGATACCGACGAGGCTCTTGAACTTCTTCTTGATCACCTCTTCGTCGGTCACTCCCTTTGCGTATTGGGCAATGTAGAACAGTGCGGGAAGCTGAGAGAAGTGCGAGCACTCCGCACCGCAGTCGCCCCACATCGTAATAATCACGTTGCGAATTTTATTCTTTTTACAAGCTTCCATCGCGGGGATCATCGTTTCGATCGAATGGCGGTTGTGCGGAATCAGTCCCGACCACGACCAAGCGGCACCGGCAAACCAGGTGTTTTTGGAGAACTGCAGATGATTGTGGATCATTGCCGAGTATTTCTCTTCCTCGGTGTTATAGTAATCCCAATATACGGGAATGACGTCCTTGGGGAAGGTGTCGACAAGCTCCTTCGGAACTGTGGTCTTGGGCGCATAGTATTCCCCGTTATTCCACCAACGGAAGAACATATCCGACCACATCATCACTTCGTAGTCGTACTTCTTGGCGATCTCACGGATGCGGTTGAGATGACGCGTCAGAAGCTCTACGGGCGGCTCCCAACCGTATTTCGTCATATGCTTTCCACGTCCGACGAGATATGCCTCGTCCATACCGATATGGATCTTTCTCGATACGAAGCACTCCGAAAGAGTTGCGAAAATATGGTCGATAAATTCATACGTACGGTCGTCGTCGATCATCAGAATATCGCCGTGGTCACGGGGAAGCTGTTTCCAACGAGTCGTTGCATTCAGGTGAGAAAGCGTTTGAATACAAGGAATCATCGTCATACCGAGAGACGCGGCATACGCGTCAAGTGCCTTCATCTCTTCCTTCGTATAACGGCCTCTCATATAGCCGAGATACGGTTCATTGTCTACTTCATAGGTATCTTCCGTGTAAAGCATAACACAGTTGTAACCCATCTTTTTGAGAAGAGGCAGGAAGCGGCGCAATCCGTCCATACTCATCACGGCGTTTCTCGACATATCGATCATGACGCCAAACGTATCAAATTTTCTTTTCATTTTTTACCTCTCTGACAGTTTGTCTAAGCCTTGATTTATCAAGGAAATCCTTGGCAAATCGACTTATCCATATTATACTGTTTTTTTGCCCAAAGGTCAAGAGTTTTCCAAAAAAAGCCTTAGTCAAAAAATACAAAATTACTCTTTTTTTTTGTGTAAAATGCCTTTTTCTCCATAAGTCAAAAAAACTTTTGAAAAAACATCTTCTTTTCGTTTGCTTCTATTGACTTTTGAGGAGAAAATGGTATAATATTCTTAAAGTCCGACGATGGACAAAACAAAAAAGTGAGGACGTATTATGAGAAAGAAATTCGACACGTTTGGCGTCATGATCGATATGTCGAGAAACGCCGTAATGAGTATGGACGGACTCAAGCGTTTTCTTCCCCTTTTGAAGAAAATGGGCTACAACTGCGTCATGCTCTACACCGAGGATACTTACGAGATCGACGGTGAGCCTTATTTTGGCTATATGAGAGGCCGTTACACGAAGGCAGAAATGAAGGAATTTGACGCCTTTGCCGCTTCTCTCGGTATGAGCGTCATTCCCTGCGTTCAGACGTTGGCGCATCTCAATGCCACCGTTCGTTGGAATCAGTTGCCCCGTGACTACGGCGATATTCTGATGATCGACGACGAGCGTACCTATGAATTCATTGACCGTATGTTTGCTACCCTTTCGGAGTGCTTCGTATCGAGAAAGATCCATATCGGTATGGACGAGGCACATATGGTTGGTCGCGGAAAGCATCTGACGCAGTACGGTTACGAAAAGGCAACCGATATGATGACGCGCCACCTCAACCGCATTCGTGAGATCGCAAAGAAGTACGACTACGAGATTCTGATGTGGTCGGATATGTATTTCCGTTCCTGGAACAACGGAGTGGCAAGAATTCCGAGAACGACGATGCCTCAGGATATTATTGACACCTTCCCGCAGGACGTCATCCCCGTATATTGGGACTACTATCAGGACTGCGAGGAAAAATATTCGGGAATGATGTATAACCACGAGCAGTTCTCGAAGAAGACCTGGTTTGCCGGCGGTATCTGGTCGTGGAGAGGTCTTTGCCCCTTCAACGGCTTCTCGATCCAGTCGATGGTTCCCGCAATCGATGCGTGTAAGAAACATAAGATCCGCAACGTCATTATGACGATGTGGGGCGACGAAGGTGCTGAGTGTTCGCACTTCTCTCAGCTCCCTGCTCTCTTCTACATTGCACAGTATGCGAAGGGTGTTACCGATGAAGCGGTTATCAAGAAGAAGTTCAAGAGCCTTGTCGGCATCGACTTTGACGAATTTATGAATATCGACCTGCCCAACTACGTCGTTCCTTTCGAGGGCAAGCCGAGAAACCCCGCAAAGTATATGCTCTTTGCCGATTGCTTTAACGATTTTCTTGATTACACGGTCAAGCTCGGCGCAGGAGAGCGATACGTGGAATTTGCCCGAAAGCTTCACGCAACCGCAAAAAAGAGCCGCCGTTACGGATATATTTTCGAATCGGAAGCAACGCTTTGCGACGTTCTTGCC
>JAZOSZ010000125.1:0-2515 GCA_045657365.1 Eubacteriales bacterium | reverse complement strand
GGTCAGAATACAGAAATCCGCGTCACGCGAGGCAACGAGTCCGAGCTCCGCACGGCGGTTTCTCGTGCGTCCGCCCACCGAGCCGAAAAGGCAGATGAGGCGGTTGGGCTCGTAAGCGCGGAGCGCCTGGAGCGCCGCCTTGGGGCTGACGCCGTTGTGCGCGTAGTCGATGACGGCGGTGGCGCCGTTGGGGAGCTCGTAGGTTTCAAAGCGTCCTTTGACGCGGATATCGCGCATCGTCTTGGCGACGTCGCCCGCACGAAGACCGAGGCGCGCGCAGACGGCAATGGCAGTCAGAGCGTTATAGACGCTGAATTCTCCGGGGAAGGCTACCGATACGGGGTAGGCTTCGCCTGCGTGCAGGCAGGTAAAGCTGACGCCGATATTGGCGGGGGAACGGTAATAGGAAATATTTTCGGCGCGGAAGGGGGCGTTGGCGTGAATGGAAACGCCTGCCTTATCGCAACGGTTGATACCGATCATTTCGGGGGAATACTCATCGTCGGCATTATAAACGATATACTCGGCACCGTAGTCGGTGAAGAGCGACTGCTTGCATTTTTTGTAATCGTCGAAGTCGGGATGCTCGTACTCACCGATATGGTCGGGCGAAAGGTTCGTAAAGACGCAGGTGTCAAAGCGAATGCCGTGAACGCGAGCCATTTTGAGTGCCTGCGAGGAAACTTCCATTACCAGCGTGCGGACGCCGACCGAGAGCATTCTTCTCATATAATAATGAAGGTCATAGCTTTCGGGCGTGGTGTTGACCGTGCCGTAGGAATAATCTCCGAAGCAGATACCGTTGGAGCCGATGTAACCCGTGGGAATGCCGCTGTTGTTGAGAATATGATAGATCATCAGCGAAGAGGTGGTCTTCCCCTTCGTTCCCGTAATACCGATGATTGTCATTTCTTCTGCGGGATAGTCGAAGAACGCCGCCGAGAGCTCTGCGAGCGCCACACGGGTATCAGGGGTGATGATGACGAAGCAATCGTCGGGCAGCTCTGCTACGGCGTGCTCCACCACGAAAATGCGGCAGCCCTTCTGGTGATAGGCTTTGTCGATAAAATCGTGTCCGTCGCTGACGGCGCCCGAGATACAGACGAACATCGAGGACGGGGATGCCTTTCTCGAATCACAGCACAACGAGATGACCTCGGTGGACTCGGGATCAATGCCCGAACGGTTCACAACCTCGGTATAAGAAATGGTTTGCATCAGCTTTTTGAGTAACATGAATCGGTTCCTTTCACGGGGATAAATTTCATCAAAGAGGAATCAAAGCCCGTCGGCTCTTTGCCACAGTATCGGATCGCGCAGAGCGCGAGGACCTCGAGAGAGTCAACGAACGGAAGGTTTTTTGCAAGTCTTGGCTTTAAGAGAGATAGCTCGGTGCAACCGAGTACGACGGCGTCGGCACCGCGCCGAATCAGGTCTTCGGCAATTTCGGTAAATTCGGTAAGATCGGGCGTTTTGCCCTGCTTGATTTCATCGTAAATGAGATGCGAGACGGTGGCTTGTTGGAATTCGTTCGGAACGAGCAAATCCATACCTTCTCGGACACAAACTTTTTGGTAGGCACCTGAGAAGATCGTTCCCTCGGTGGCAAGCACACCGATCGACTTCGCACCGCTTGCCCGACAAAAGGTAACGGTTCTGTCGATGATATTGAGGATCGGAACGGGGCAGGACGCGGCAATGCGATCGTAATAGTAGTGCGCCGTATTGCAGGGAATGGCAATCGCGTTGGCACCTGCGGCGACGAGACGCTCCACCTCTTCGATCATTATGGGAGAGGGGTCACGCTCGCTTCGGGCGAGAATATATTCGGTTCGGTCGGGGGTGTCGGCGCGGGAAGAGAGCAAAAAATTCAGATGCTCCTGATCGCACGTCGCTTTCGTGTGTTCCACCAGCATTTGTGCGAAATACACGCCCGAGGCAGGACCAAGTCCGCCCAGAATACCAAGCGTTACGGGTTTCATAAAAAAATTTAACCTTTCAGATAGGGAATATGCAGAAGCACCTCGTCAGGCTCGGAAAGAATAAATCTTGCCACAAGAAAGTCGCGGTGCGTTTCGATCAAGCGGCGAGAGGGCTCGTCCGTTGGAATCAGAAAGAGAAGGTATCCGTCGAATTCTTCGAAAATATCCGAAAGCTGCTCAAGAAGTACGCGAGCGTCGTTTGCCGCACGGCGAAAGACGCAGAAAATTCCGAAAAGCTCTAAAAATCTTCGGCGCGCGCCGAGACGGAGTGAGACGGTACCGAGCGTTCGGTAGAGCCGCCACGCGAGCGGGAAAGACGCCCCGTTTCCCAAAAGGACGGGTACCACCGAAGCGGCAATTTCGTCCTTTAAATCTTTTGTAATCATTGCTTTTCTAAAATTTCGGCGATCGCGTCACCGATCCCCTTTGCCATAAAGTAAAATCCAAGATCGTTGGGATGAATGGTGTCTACCGTGCAACAGTCACGCCATTCGTCGGGGAAAAAGCTGTCGCCGTCAAGAAAATATACGTTC
>JAZOSZ010000124.1:0-1952 GCA_045657365.1 Eubacteriales bacterium | reverse complement strand
GACCGGCGTCCTCGACGGTCCGTTACAAAAAATTAGCACTCGGTCAGAACGGACCGTCGAGGACGCCGGTCCCTACAATCAAACACAAAGAATGTGTAAGAATTCTTCCCACGATCCCTTCGGGCAATCGGGGAGCGTTTCGGATTTTGCGATCAAACAATCGGTCAGAAGAAACGCCGAAAAGCCTGCTTCGAGTGAGGGAAGAATATCCTCGTCGGCATTATTTCCGACCATCAGGCAACGCGAGGGCGTCAGCCCGAGCTTCTCCGCGATCTCCTTGAAATACCGAGGATTCGGCTTGGACGAGGTGCAATTTCCGTAATGCGTCACGAGGTCGAAATCGTCCTCGGAAAGTCCCGCCCACGAAAGACGCGAGCGAACGGCAACGGCAGGGAAGACGGGATTGGTGGCAAGTACGACGCGCTCGGCACACGCTCTTGCCGCATCGACCGCGGCGCGGGCGTTCGGCGTCGGCTGGGTGAGCGTCTTTGCCGCGTGAAATTCGTTTTCATAAAATTTGTCAAAGAGAGGAATATGGTCGTACGCCTCTTTTCCTTCGAGCGAAGCGAAGACGTCCCAAAAGACCTCGTCGTTGCGCCTCGGACCTTCGTTCCTCGTCATTGCCGCGACACCGCGCCACATCGACGCGATCATCTTCGGCTTTTCATAGCCAAGCGGCGCGACCGCATCGGCAAGCAGAGAAAAATATCCTCGGCAGAATTCGTCGAAGTCCATCGGTAACAGCGTGCCGTCCAGATCAAAGAGTATCGCTTGGTATTTCATAGGAGATCCTTTCGTTTTTGATGATTGTCCGAACCCGCACGAAGGTGCAAATTCTCTCACCATCGGTAGGGGTCGGCGCCTTCGACGACCCGTTCCGATCTCTGTGTAAAATTTTTTGTCGCGGGCTGTCGTGGGCGCCAGCCCCTACGGGTATGCGCAAGAACCCTCGTCCGTGCGCCGCCGCAGAAAGGTGCGAATGATATTCTTAGGGCAAAAATTGCATATTTTTGACGCCGTATTCCTTGACCGTGTCGATCATAGCAGTTTGCGCTTCGTCCTCCGCGGGGGTGGGAAGCAGAACGCGCATCGAGTAGCGGAGCAGATAATACAGAGTGCCGTCTACCACCTCGGAGACGTAGTCTGTGGGTTCGGCTTTGCCGTGCTCGGTCGCGTTCACCGAAAGGAACGAAAAGCTCTTTGCGAGCGTGTCGACGCGGGTGGCGTTGTCTTCGGTCATAAAGTCGTAAGGGAGAGAAAGTCCGATCACCGCATCGGGGACGAGTCGGCGTACGTCCGCGACAAAATCAACGAGGGCGGGGAGCTGTTCTTCCGAAAGCGTGGGCGCTACGAGGAGTACCTCGTCAAGACCCGCGCGGAGCGCCTCGGCAACGAGGGTGCAATGCTCGGAGAGGGCGCGATGGAGCGCGAGATCGTCTTCTTGGCTCAGCGCGCTCAGCGAAAGGACACCCGAAAGATAAAGACCTGCGTCGTCTGCCTTCTTCGCAATCGAAGAGAGGGTCGACGCACCGTACAACCGATCTCCGTTCTCGTTACAAAGAGCCAAGGAAGCGGCTTTTTTCTCGTCTTTGGCGAGCGAAGTGATGGAACGAGAGGGCGATTCTCGGTCTAAGGGAAAGGCAAGCACCGTGGGCGTTTTCGGGGTGCTTGGAACGATGGCTTCGGTGTCCGAGGTCGAGCTGTTCTCCCGCCGATCGGCAGTTTTTTGATGAAGCACCGCGCCGACGATCAGCGCGACGGCAAGAAGCAGAAGCAGCATCACGAGAACTACCGTGAGGACGGTCGCCATCGTCTGCCGCCGACGGCGGCGGTAGGAGAGCGAGGTCCGACGGTTTTTCGCGGATTGCTTATGGGTATGACGGGTGTTTCCGTTCATAAATACCTCCGAAAGAGTATCTGGAGAATCAATAGGTGTGAAAAAACATTGCGTG
>JAZOSZ010000123.1:0-2420 GCA_045657365.1 Eubacteriales bacterium | reverse complement strand
GAGACGATATCCTCGGTACCGGGCGTCTTGTCAGCAACGAGAATGTGCTTGAGCTTCTTGTGATCCACGCGACCCATACCCGTCTCAGCAACGCCCATCTCCGCCATAATGGGAGCTTCGGCAACCGTCAGACGGCGAATCTCTGCGATGATCTTTTCTCTCTGCTCGACCGTCATTGCGCGAACGGCGAAGTATCCCTTCTCTGCCGCGTCAATGGCTTCGTTCATGTCGGAATAAACGCCGACAAGCTTTCTGCCGTTATATTCGGTCGAGGTCCACGAAGCGCTCGGTGCGACTCCGTTTCCCTTGATAATATTTTCAACGATTTTTCTGATTTCAGCTTCGGTGATGTTTGCCATGAAACTCTACCTGTCCTTTCTTTCTCGGTATAATCTCAGTTGTTTGCCAGACGCTGGGTGTCAATGGCAATCATATATTCTTCGTCGGTCGGAATGATCCAGGTCTTGACTCTTGCGCCTTCCTTCGTCAGATCAAACGGAACGCCGCGCTCAAAATTGAGGTTCTTTTCTTCATCAATCTCAATGCCGAGGAAGCTCATTCCCTCGCAAACTCTTGCGCGACCGTTCGACTGGTTCTCGCCGATGCCCGCCGTAAATACGAGCGCGTCAAGTCCGTTCATTTCGGCAGCGTATGCACCGATGTGCTTCTTGATACCGTTGGTCAGAATCTTGAGGGCAAGCTCTGCGCGAGCATTTCCGTTCATTGCTGCTTCAGTAATGTTACGGCAGTCGTTGGAAAGACCCGAAACACCGAGAAGTCCGCTCTTCTTGTTCAGAATATCTTCCACTTCCTGTGCGGTGTATCCCTTGGTCTTCATCAGATAGGTAACGACAGTCGGGTCAATGCTTCCCGAACGGGTACCCATCGCAATTCCTTCCTGAGGCGTAAAGCCCATCGAGGTGTCGATCGCCTTACCGCCGTCCACCGCAGTGATCGACGATCCGTTGCCGAGGTGACAGGTGATGATCTTCAGCTCCTCGATCGGCTTGCCAAGCACGCGAGCCAGCTCTGCGCTGACGTAGCGGTGCGAGGTTCCGTGGAAGCCGTAACGGCGAATCTGATCGTTTTCATAAAATTCGTAAGGAATGGGATAAACGTAACGGAAATCCTCAATCTCAGAATAGAACGAGGTGTCAAATACGGCAACCTGAGGAACGTTCGGCATCAGAGAAAGACAAGCCTTCATTCCCGCAATGGCAGGGGGGCCGTGCAGGGGGTTGATCGGAACGATCGTTTCCAGATATGCGATCACACTCTCGGTAATGCGAGAAGATTCCTTGAGCTTTTCACCGCCGTGTGCCACGCGGTGACCAACAGCATCGATCTCGTCGACCGAGGCGATTACACCGTATTCGGGAGAGCTGAGAAGCTCAAGCACGCGACCGAGCGCCACACCGTGATCGGGAAGATCGATCTCCTCGAAGAAGGGCTCTGCCCCCGTCTTCTTGTGCGTAACCGTACCGCCCGCACCGATGCGCTCACAAAGTCCCTTGGCAAGAACCTTGGCATCTTCCATATTGAAAAGCTGATATTTGAGGGAAGAGCTTCCCGCGTTTAAAACAAGAATTTTCATAGTGTTTTCCTTTCCGTTACGATAAATTTAATATATAATCTGAATATTTTTTTCACTGCAAAAGCTCAGCCACGTATCCGAGGGTTCGGCATTGGTGACGAGCAGATCGACCTCTCGAAAGCCGCAAACCTTGACGAAGGATTTTCCGTCAAACTTGGCGGCGTCAAGCGCGAGAATCCTGCGCTCGGCAGACGCGAACATTGCCTGCTTGATCAGACTGTCGTGCTCGTTGGAGTCGGTCACGCCAAGCTCCATATCAATTCCCTTGCACGAGCAGATCGCCGTATCCACGTGATACGAGTTGATCATTTTCTCGGCGGAGGATCCGTTGAGCGAGAGCGCTCCTTTTTTCAGAATACCGCCAGTCGAGAGAACCGTCCAATCCGACTTGTCGGCAAGCTCGATGAGAATCTTGACCGAGTTGGTAATGACGGTGAGATTTCGTTTGTTTTTCAGTTTTTTTACGACGTACAGCGCCGTCGAGCTCGAGTCGAGCATAATACGTTCCCCGTCGCCAATCAGGTCGGCAATCTTGTCTGCGATCGCCTGCTTTTGCTCAACGTTGACGGTTTCCCGAATGTTGTACGGCAGATCAAGCGCCGAGTTTTGCTTGGCAACGGCACCACCGTAGGTTTTTGATACGAGTCCCTCGCGATCGAGTCGCTCCAGATCGCGTCGGATCGTTTCCTCGGTCACGTCAAAATCGCGGGCAAGCTCGGAAACAATCACCTTTCCGTCAGCGCCAAGGCGCGATAAAATTTCTCTTCTTCGTCCAATGGCAAGCACGAATGCGCCCTCCGTTCGTTGTAATTACAGAATACTCTCC
>JAZOSZ010000122.1:0-2769 GCA_045657365.1 Eubacteriales bacterium | reverse complement strand
ACCGTCAAACATAACCGAAGAAAATCCTGCTTCGATACACTTATAGCACGCCTCATAAGAACCGTGGTCCAGATGCAACGCTACGGGAACGGTGATCTTCAGCTCCTCGAGCATACCGTTGACCATACCAACGATCGTCTTGTAGCCTGCCATATACTTACCTGCTCCCTCGGATACACCGAGAATCACGGGAGAGTTCAACTCCTGAGCGGTCAGAAGGATTGCCTTCGTCCATTCAAGGTTGTTGATGTTGAACTGACCTACAGCATACTTGCCTGCTTTTGCTTTGGTTAACATTTCTTTTGCGGAAACTAACATAATACGAACTCCTTTAATTTTATTCCTAAAATATTATACACGATTCGGCATAAAAAATCAAGTATATGCGCAAAATATTTTTATTTTTTATCCAAAAAAATACAAAAATAATTTATTTTACGTCACAAGCAAAGAGATGCACCTCATCCTTGCCCCAGGTATCGATCATTTTCACCTCTAAACGTTTTGCCATTACCGAAAGCGGAACCTTTACAAGCGCGTGGTAATTGTTGTCGCACTCATAAATCTTTTCGCCGTCCGCATATACGGCAAATGCACGAACGATCGTATCGGCTACCTTCACGGGAACGAAATCCTTGCCCTCGTTTAACTTCATCGGAAATACCTGCATCTTAAAGTTCGGGGTGACCGAGGTTCTTTCCCAATCACGGTCAAACTGAATTCTGAGTTCAGAAAGCGACTTGCTCTCTTCCCAAGAGAAGATAATCGAATCTCCCTTGGCAAGAATGATCTCGTTGCGATCCTCTTCGCTTCTCGGACGCTCAATACCGTTAAAGAGAACGGCTCTCTGCTCGTCGCTCAGGTTCAGCGTTGCTTCCAGAGAAACGGCAGGAATCTTTCTCGGAAGTCCGGGTAAAAAGACACCGTCCTCTTGCAACTGCATTTGAAGTTTTTTCACGTCATTGCCACGAAGATCTTTCGGGAGAAATCCGTTCTTTTCACAAAGTGCTGCCGCTGTACCGATTGCCTGTCCCATCAAAGCACAAGTTCCCATCACTCGGATCGAACTCATACCAACATGCGTAGCACTGATATTTCTACCCGCAAAGAAAAGGTTATCAATGTTGGCAGAATAAAGGCAACGGTAAGGAATTCCGTAGGGAGAAGGTGCGGGATGCATCTGCGAAGGAAGCTCGTCAAAGGAATTCGCTTTCATTCCCAAGGGATTGAGCGAATCCATCGGCCAACCGCCGTACGCGACAACGTCGTCGAAAATACCGCCGCCTTCGATATCGCTCTGTTTCAGAACGTGTTCACCGATATAACGAACCGATTCGCGCTTTCCGGGAAGGAAGCCAACCCAGTCAAGCTCCCAATTTTCGTAGCCGTGATCTCCCTTATTCTTGATATGATCCCAAATACCGAACACGATCTTGACAAGCTCGTCGCGCGTTTCCTCGGTGTTCACGATTGCCTCACCGTCACCGCCAAGCTCCATCCACCAGAAATTCGTTCCGCTCGTCGCTACAGCGTGGTCGCGGAAGGTCGAAAGATTGTTGACTTTATAAGAAACGACGGCGAAATCCTCGTCGGTCTCGTAAACGTTTGCCCACGACGGGGGCGTAAATTTGACGGGATGATCGGTTTCTCTTGCCGAGAAGAAACAGCACATTCCCATTCCCTTCTCGTCGGCAACGGGCTGAGCAATGCTCTCCCCATATTCCGATTGCGCCTCGCGACCGATGCGGTGAGCCGCCCCCGTCAGAGGAGCGAGAACAGAATCTCCCGAACAGTCAGCAAAAAATCTTGCATGCACCTTTTGCCAGGTGTAGGTCGTCAACTGCCATGCCGTCACGCTCAAAATCCGTCCGTTTTCACATTCTGCCTGCATACAGGAAGCATTCAAAAGGAGCGTAATGTTCGGATTTTCCTTGATCTTTCCGTAAAGAACACTGTCCCAAAGCGTGGGAGCGAGCGTTGGATTCCGATAAATATTTTCTTCCTCAAATTCCCCGAGAATTCCCGTTTCTTTGTTGTAAATTCCCTTCGCTCCGCGAACCCATACGCGAATTTCGGAAGAGGAATTTCCGCCAAGGACAGGACGGTCCTGAATCAGAACGACGCGAAGTCCCTTGCGCGCGGCAGCAAGTGCGGCAACCGTGCCCGCGAGCCCACCGCCTACGACGCAAAAATCGCAAATATGTTCCTTCGTTTGAAAGGTAGCCATTGTCAAATCTCCTTGTTTTTATTAGATATCTTAATTATAGTACAGTTTGCATTTTTTGTCAATGATCATTCTTGATAAAAAAGCAAGAACGACAAAAAATCATCTTGGAAAATTTCACAAATCAGTGTAGACAGCAAGAGAAAAATATGATATACTATTAGTAGTTATCAGCACTTTGAAGGGAGAAAAACGATGGGGTCCCATACCGACATTGAGAATCAGACGAAACGCACGGAAAAGCCGTCCGCGCCTGAAGATGCAATTCAGATCTCGATCACCGATCTGGAAATGATCGAAGAATCTTTTCAATCCATAGAATCTATAGAAACGTCGAAAAATAACGAAGGAATTTCTTCTCACAAAAAAACAAAAGAAGAAGAACTGAGAGGAATGATCAAAGAGATCTACACGGCCCTTTGTGAAAAAGGCTACGATCCCGCAAGACAGATCGCGGGATACATCCTCTCGGAAGATCCCACATACATTCCCGACCACAATAACGCGAGAGGACTTATCCGTCACATCGACCGCGACGAGCTGCT
>JAZOSZ010000121.1:0-2141 GCA_045657365.1 Eubacteriales bacterium | reverse complement strand
GTGGAAAGAAAATGCCCTCTCCGTCAGCGTTCGGTGACAGCTCCCCCAAAGGGGAGCCTTTTTTAGTTCCGCGTAAACCTTCGTTACGGCGCGTCAACATATCTTGGCGCTCTTTTACTTTTCCCACGGAAGCGCGGTGTTACAGATCACACCCGTAATATCGTCCTTGTGACAGACCGAAAACATACGGCGCTCGCCGAGCTTGGAATCGTCGCATAGAAAATATTGCCGCTCCGAGCGCGCGATCATAATGCGGCGAAGGGCGGTTTCCTCTTCCGAGGAATCGGTGATCTCGCCGTCCTCGGTAATGGCTTGACTCGAAAAGAAGAGGAGATCGGCAGAGACCGAACGGAGATAATTTTCGGCGGCAGGGCCGACGAGCGTTTGCTCGATCGTCGAATAGGTACCGCCCGTGCAGAAAAGCTCACAATTGGAACCGCCGTATTCCGAAAAGATTTTCAGATTGTGCGTGATGATCTTCAGATTTTTTCGGTGTCCGAGATATTTCATCATACGGCGTACGGTCGACGAAGCGTCCAGAAAGATCGTGTCGCCGTCACACACCAGCTCGGCGGCGCGCCGTGCGATCTCTTCCTTGACAGCGGAATGGTCCCCGTCGCGCAGATCGATCGGAATCGAGCTGTTCTGATAGCGCGAAAGAAGGACACCGCCGTAAACGCGCTTTACCAGTCCCTTGTTTTGCAGAGCTTCAATATCCCGACGGATCGAGGCTTCACTCGTAAATAATTCACGCGCAAGCTCACGCACCGACGAGGATTTTTTTCGCTCCAGAATGGCAATGATCTGTTCCTGACGCTCAAATTGAATCATAGAATTTCTCCCTCGTGCAAAAAAATGAAAAAGTTTGTGAGAGATGATTTGATTTTCGTGAGAAAGCTTCAATTTTTTCACCACGCCTTGACAAGTGTGGAAAAGCACGGTATAATTAGCTTGAAGCTCGGAAAGATCTCTCAAAACTATTGTATCACGGTGTGAGAGATTTTGCAAGGGTTTTCAAACATTTTTATCATAATGGAGAAAAAATATGGCGATTATTACGATCATCGGTGCGGGAATGATGGGCTCGGCACTTGCCTTTCCCGCCAGAGAAAACGGCAACGAGGTGCGTCTCGTCGGAACCCATCTGGACCGCGAGATCATCAATACCTCTCGCGCAACGGGCAGACATCCTAAGTTCACGAAGGATTTTCCCGCGGGTGTGAAATATTATCAGGTGGAAGAAATGGAAGATGCGATCGAGGGAGCAGACCTCATTATCGGCGGCGTCAGCAGCTTCGGCGTCGATTGGTTCGGCGATTTCGTACTTCCGAAGATTCCCGACGAAATTCCCGTGATCACCGTCACGAAGGGACTTTGGGATACGCCCGAAGGAAAGCTTCTTTGTTACCCTGATGTGTGGCAGAAGAAGCTCGATGCGCTCGGAAAGAAGACCGAGCTTTGCGCGATCGGCGGTCCCTGCACGAGCTACGAGCTGGTCGCACACGACCAGACCGAGGTCGCTTTCTGCGGAAAGAATCTCGATACGCTGAAAAAGATTAAGAAAATGATGGCGACCGACTATTATCATATCAGCCTTTCGACCGACGTTATCGGCATTGAGAGTGCCGTGGCACTCAAAAACGGCTACGCGCTCGGCATTGCGCTGACGATCGGACTTAATCAGAAAAAATTCGGACTTGACAGCGAATTGCATTTCAATTCGCAGGCGGCAATTTTCGGACAGAGCGTCAAGGAAATGGCAAGACTGCTTGAATTTCAGGGTGCGGCAACGCTCGATAACCTCGCCGTCGGCGCAGGCGACCTTTACGTGACGGTTTACGGCGGACGTACCCGCCTCGTGGGAATCCTGCTCGGACGAGGCTTGAATATCGACGAAGCGAAAGAAGAGCTGGCGGGCGTGACGCTCGAGTCGCTCGTCGTCGCCGTCCGCGTGGCGCGCGCTGTCAAGAAGAACGCCGAGAAGGGAATTCTCAACGCGTCCGATTTCCCGTTGCTTCTTCACGTCGACGAGATTCTGACCGAAAAGAAAGAGGTCAAGATTCCGTGGGACGAGTTTACGTTTGAGAAGTAAAAATGATTTGAATAAGAATAAGAAAAGGGAGAAAACCCCACTTGTGGTT
>JAZOSZ010000120.1:0-3898 GCA_045657365.1 Eubacteriales bacterium | reverse complement strand
ATGTCCTACGGCTACGTTTACGTTGCACAGGTTGCAATGGGCGCAGATATGAACCAGCTTCTCAAGGCTCTGACCGAGGCTGAGGCATACAACGGTCCTTCCATCATCATCGGCTACGCTCCTTGTGAAATGCACGGCATCAAGGGAACGATGCAGAACTGCCAGCTCGAAATGAAGAAGGCAGTCGAGGCAGGCTACTGGCAGATGTTCCGTTACGATCCCACCAAGACCGAGAACAAGCTGACGATCGACTCGAAGGAGCCTACGGCAAGCTACGTTGACTTCATCAAGTCCGAGAACCGTTACGCGCGTCTCGTACAGACCTTCCCCGAAAAGGCAGAAGAGCTCTTCGCAAAGGGTGAAGAAAACGCAAAGGCGAAGTACGACAGACTTCAGCAGTTGGCTGATCTCTACAAGTAATTCGCAAGTCCATACAAAAAAAGGCTGTTGCTTCGGCAACAGCCTTTTTCTCTATTGATTGGCAAGTTGTTTCTTCAACTCTTCGATAATCGTAACGCCCGCACTTGTGCCGATGCGCTCTGCTCCTGCCTCGATCATTGCAAGCGCCTGCTCGAGCGTACGGACACCGCCTGCCGCTTTGACCTTGATCGCATCTCCAACCATACGCTTCATCAAGCGAACGTCTTCCACCGTAGCGCCCACAGCAACTCCCGCTACGGGAGTACCGAAGCCGGTACTCGTTTTGATGAAATCGGGTTTGACTTTGAGTGCGATCTCACAAAGGGTACGCTTCTCATCATCAGTCAGATAGCAATTCTCAAAAATCACCTTGACCGTCTTCCCTGCTTCGCGGCACACCGAAACGATCGCCCGCATTTCTTCTTCAATATAAATAAGATTTCCGCTCTTGAGCTCTCCGATGTTGATCACATAGTCGATTTCATCGGCACCGTCGGCAATTGCCTGTCGCGTTTCGTGTACCTTATTTTCCACCGTCGTCTGTCCCAGAGGAAATCCGATGGCGGCGCCCACCAACACATCACTGTCCGCAAGAAATTTTTTACACATTTTGACGGGAACGGAATTAATCGCCACCATTTTGAAATGATACTTAGCACTTTCCGCACAAAATACCTCAAAGTCCTTCTCGGACGCATAGGCCTTAAGTAAAGTCTGATCAAAATATTTCGCTAAAATTTCGGGAGTGAGATTTTCTTTCATTTTATGATTGATCCTTTCTTTTTTAGAGAGTTACAATACGGCGTTCGCGAATCGAGCGGTTTCCCGCATCAACGACCTTCACCACCATTTTTCCGTCAAAACCCGTTACCTGCGGCTCGCTGTCTTCCAAAATACAGTGAACAAAGGCGAGATCCTCAGCAAGATATGCGTCCTTGAAGAGGTATTTCCAACTGTTCACATATTGGATCTGCTGATTCATACCCGAGGTTGCCAAAATCATTTCGTTTTCGTTTTTTCTGCCAAGATAGATACAGCCGTGCGTTCCGAGAATCTCGGTTCGTGCATCGTAGCCGTAGCGCACCCCCTGCGCACCGTCGATCATTCCCTGCGTTCCGTTTGCCATTTCGGAGATCATCACCACGTTGTCGTAAAAATCAGGAAATTCGGCTTTCGCATCGGGGCAGCGGTAATTGCCCGCAATGGCGTGTACGCTTTCAAACTCGCTCTCGGTAAACCAACGAAGCGAATCAATGTCGTGACTGTTGACCTCGGCAAGCGGTCCGTTGCTCTTTGAAATATCATACATCCAAGGCTTCGGAACACTCGGGCCGCGCGTATTGGAGCGTACCATCACCACATCTCCGATGCTTCCCTGCAAAATCGCCTGTTTGGCGGAGAGAAATCCCGCATCAAAGCGACGCATAAACGCCATTTGCAGCTTAATCCCGTATTTTTTTGCCGCCTCTTCCATTCGCTCACATTCTTCCACCGTCATTGCCATTGGCTTTTCACAAAGCACATGCTTTCCCGCCTTTGCGGCATTGATAGCAATCTCACAGTGATACTTGGTCGGCGTAGCGATCACCACGGCATCCAAAGTTTCGTCCTTCAACAATTCCCGATAATCGGTCGCATAGCGATCGGCATCCAGTTCTGCCGCGGCAGCAACCGCCGCCTCTTCTACGGGATCTGCCACCGCCGTCAGCAAGGCATTCGGCACGCTTCCCGCAAAGTTTTGTGCGTGAATCATTCCCGCACGGCCCGCACCGATCAGAGCAATCGAAACTTTTCCGTTTTTCATCGTTTTTCCTTTCTTAATAATTAAAAACGGCAGTTCAAAAGGACTGTCGTTTTTAATTGTATCATTTTTATTCCTGCTCTGCGAGCCAGTGGCGGTAGTATTCCGAGATCAGCGGGACGAGCGATTTTGCGTCGCGTCCCGAGGTGTTGACCGTAAGGTGATAGCCGTGACGGTCGCCCCAAGGAATATCCGAAATAATTCCGTGATATCTCTTACGATCCTTATCGATCTGGCGAATCTTCTTAATCATCGCCTTATCCGAAAGCTTTTCGTCGGCTTCGGCACGTGCGTGACAGCGCGCAAGCTTCGATGCCATATCGGCACAGATAAATAATTTGAAGGGATTATAGTCCGCCAGAATCACGTCGGCAGCACGTCCTACGATCACACAGTTGCCCTGCTCCGCGACTTCTTTGAGGAAGGTGTTCTGCTCGCGGAGAAGCTTCGTTTCGTGCGCCATCATCGTAGGGGAATGGGTAAAGGTTCTTCCGTAGTGCAAAGGAACACTGCGCGTAATGCCACCCTCTAAGGCATAGGCGACGTAATTCTCGTCCATTTCGTGACGCTCTGCCACGGCAACGACGATCTCTCTGTCGTAATACGCGTATCCCAGCTCATCTGCCAAGCGCTTTCCAATTTCTCTTCCGCCGCTTCCAAACTCACGGCTGATCGTAATAATTCCCATATTGTTCCTTTCCATGCGCGTCCGAACCCATACTATTGGATATTATCGTGCATTTTGTTTAGTTTTCTGCTTATATTATACCATTTTTTGGTTGGTTTGTCAAGAGATTTCTTTCGACAACAAAAAAGTGATTTGTCATAAAACAAATCACTTTTTCTTTTTACGGCAACCGTCCTCCGATCGTTGTCAAACGGCGAATTTTCTCACACAGCGCATCGGTCATTTGATCTTGCCGCATTCGCCAACGCCAGTTTCCGCCCGTCGTCGCAGGGCGATTCATTCTTGCCTCTCCCGCAAGTCCGAGATAATCCTGCATTGGCACGACCGCAAGACGCGAGCGACTGCGCATCAAAAGCGCGATCATTGCCTCGCGCATTTGCTCCAAAGACAAAGAATCGTCCCAAAGATATTCCCGAATTCTTCTGCGTTGCCATTCACTTAAGTTCGCAATCCACTCACAAAGCGTGGGATTATCGTGTGTCCCCGTATAGGCGACGCTGTTTTCGGGATAATGATGCGGCAGATATTCTCCGCGGAAATCGGGATCGTCCCCCTCACTTCCCTCAAAGCCAAACTGTAAAATCTTCATTCCCGCAAAACCGCTTTTCCGCACGAGAGCGCGCACCGAATCGGTCACGTAACCGAGATCCTCGGCAATGACCTCACGCCGACCGAGTGCTTTTTCGACCGCATCAAAAAGCGCGATTCCCGGACCGTCGCACCACTCGCCATGCACCGCGTCGGGCGCACCGTATGGAATGGCGTAATAGGAATCAAAGCCGCGAAAATGATCAATGCGAACGACGTCGTACATCGAAAAGGCGTGTGCCAGACGCGAGATCCACCACGCATATCCCGTCCGTGCGTGCTCTTCCCAATCGTAAATGGGATTGCCCCACAGTTGTCCCTTCGGAGCAAATCCGTCGGGCGGACAGCCTGCCACCGCCGTGGGAATTCCGTGCGAATCCAGCGAAAAGAGCTCGGGAGAA
>JAZOSZ010000119.1:0-5302 GCA_045657365.1 Eubacteriales bacterium | reverse complement strand
GATCCGACTTCCTTCAATATTATTATCTCATCATTGACCGCGCCTTCTGTCTTTCCAACCATTTTGATACCAACCGACTTCGCTTTGAACAGCTGTTCTGCGACGACGAGATCGCCGTCATCATTCAGACGCTGATGAGCGAAATACGCGCCGAGGAATCGACCCCATACCGAATTCCGATGATCCGCGCAGAGCTTCTGCGAATGATGGTGCTTCTCTGCCGCCGCCACGCGACAGAAAACGACACGCCGATGCTCGATTCTCACCTGCTTTCCTGTATCAAGCAAGCCATCGGATTTATCCATTCCGAATGCTCGCGTGAAATTTCCCTGGAAGAGGTCTCCAAGCTCGTTGGTCTGAGCAAATTCTATTTCTCGCGGGAATTCCGACGCATCACGGGATATACCTTCCTTTCCTATACGAATCTCATTCGATGCGAGAAAGCCAAGCAGCTCCTTGCCGAAAGTGATTTGTCGATCGGAGAAATTGCCACCGCCTGCGGCTTTGACAATCAGTCGTATTTTTCAAGAACCTTTCTCAAGCGTACGGGACAGCTTCCCAGCGCCTACCGCTCCGAGCAGAAAAAAAAGAAAGACAAATAACAGAAAACCGAGAGGAACTCCTCTCGGTTTTCTTATTTACGGCGCGAAAAATTCAATATCGCCCGTATCGGTCGTAATCTCACAGCTTCCGCCAAGCGTAGACTTCGGTACGCGGACTCTGCCCGTATCGGTATGTGCAAAGAAGATCATCTCCGAGGAGAAGCGTCCCTCGACGTCTCCCGTATCGGTCGTGATCGTCGCCTCGGCAGTGTCACAGCCCTCGATCGAAATATCTCCCGTGGTACTTGCGAGCGTCATCGCACCTTCCACGCTCACCCTCTCATAATCCTGCTCGCCCGTCGTCGATTTGACCCACAAGCTGGCACAGGCAAAGGATTCCATCTCGATCTCTCCCGTGCTCGTCTTTACCTTGACGTCTGCCGCAGAGCCGCCGCTGAGCGACACGTCCCCCGTAGAAACCTCGATATTCACACTGCCGAAGAAGCGGTCTCCGTACAGCGTCACGTCTCCCGTCGACGCCGCAATGTTCAGCGTCTCGGTCACCGAAGCGGCGACTCTGATCTTGCCCGTCGACGCCTTGATGGTCGCATTCTCTGCGGAAATCTCCTGCGATACCGAGATATCGCCCGTATCGGTCGTGACCGAAAGCCCCGTCAGCGCAGGATTGGCAAGATACACCGTCACCTTCCACTCACCAAAAGAGAAGAAGGAAATATTCTCATACCATTTGGTCGGCAAACGACGAACGATCAGCGCCCCGTCTTCCACCAAAACCTCGTGCGGGTGATTGGCTTCTTCCTGACAAACCACCCTCGTCACTCCGTCGGTCGCAGGCAAAATCTGCACGTCCGTGGTGTTCGTCGTAAGATCCACCGCGGTGATTTCTTCGGAAAATTCATATTCCTTCGCCTCAAAATTTCTCGTTCCGAACGAGATGACCGCCTTGCCGAGCGAAAACGTGCCCGACGCAAGTATCAGTCCGATCACGCAAAGCACAAGTCCCGCTAACACGAGGGAAGCGGCAACGATCAATAGTATGATCATTGATTTTTTCATACCCCCTTCTCCTTTCCGATAAACAACGATTTGATCCAGAACGGCGTTTTCTTACTGAGCCACCAAGCCCCCTTGGTTGCCGCCATTGCGCCAAACCAAAGAAATACCGCAAGCCCCGCGCAAAATACGCCAAGACCGAAAATAACTAAGCCTGCGCCGACACTGCCATGCATACAGAGCAACACCAACGCCGCGATGCCAAGTAAAAATGCGCCGACGAGCGCTACGCCAACCGCCCAGACCAAAACGACCAACGACCAAAGCACCGCGCAAAGCGAAATCAACACCGCCAAAGAAACGATCAACAGCACAAGCCAGATCGGAGAACCAACGGAAAGAAGCACGATTTCCCAAGCGCGCAGGCGACGCGAAGGCTTGATTTTCTCCTTGACCAGCTTGGAAAGAGGAATTTCCGAAAGGATCTGTGCGGCAATCTCCTCGGGGGAACCGACGTCCGCCACCGCGTCTTCCTCACTCATTCCGTCTTCGATTCGGTCGTCGATCAATTCCCCGTAAAACGAGATCGACTGTGCAATATCTTCCTCAGATAGCCCGAAAAGCTTTTCTCGGGAACGCAAAATATCCAAAAATTCATTTTTCGTCATTCTCTTTTCCTTCCTTTAAAATAAATTGATAGATCGAAAGAATTTCTCTCCATTCTTCCTTGAAATCCTCGATTTTTTGCAGACCGCTGGACGTAATATGATAATACTTCCGCAAACGTCCGTTGTGCTCTGCCGTTCGTACCGTCAGATGCTCTGCCGCTTCCAGCCGCCGCAGAATTGGATACAGTGTCGATTCCGAAATCTCCACGTACGGCTTCAGCTCCTTGATGATCTGATACCCGTAAGAGTCTTCGCTTTTAATCGATGCCAGAACGCAAACGTCCAGAAGTCCCCGTTTCATTTGAATATCCATACGAATACCCCCTTTCACATAATACTATATCACACATAGTATTATGTGTCAAGAGTTTTTTTCAAAAATTTCTTGACTTTTCTTTGCGATATGATATAATGGTTCCAAGAGCCAAGCCGCTCAACAGAAAGGACAAAAAGCAATGGAAAAACACTATGACTTTTGTAATAGATTGCTCGAGGTTCATAAAAAGAACCGCCGCGACGCAAGCCTTGTGCCGAACGCCGATGAATTCTTTTTTGAAAGCCCTACGGTAATTTTGCTTTCCCCCGACGCAGGCGAGGTCGCAACGACTGCCGCCAAGGATTTTGCCGATTATCTCTTCACCTCGATGAACGTCACCGCGTACGTCGACTATGACCGTGGACAGACGGTTGGAAAATGCGTCCGACTTACCGTCAATCAAAACCTCGGAGAAGCCTCGGAACGCAGAGGACACCGCCTGACCGTCGATGAAAACGTCCTCGTCGAAGGCTTCGATGAGTGCGGTATTATGCAGGGACTTTTTCACCTCGAGGACGTGATGAATCTACGAGAAGCCCCCTTTCTCAACAAGGGAACCGTCACGCGAAGAATCCTCTTCCACCCGAGAACCGTGATGTCGGGCTACGGAATGGGCGAATATCCCGACGAATATCTCGCGAAACTGGCGCACCACGGTTTTTCCGCACTGATGCTCTGGATCTACGGAGAAAACGAGAGCTGGAAAGGCTTCCAGAACTTCACCGACCTCGCGATTCGCGCCGCAAAATACGGCTTTGATATTTACGTAGAAAATTACACTCCCCACGAAGTCTATCCCGAGGGTGAGGAAGCGCAGAAATTCTACGATAAGATGTACGGAGACCTCTTTGCCAAGTTCCCCTTTATCAAGGGACTCGTCATTCTTGGCGAAGCCGTCCATTTTCCGAGCCGTGATCCCCGTATTCCCGAAGGTCTTGCCCCCGGCTGGTTCCCCTGCAACGACTGGTGCCTGCTTCTGAAAATGATTCAGAACGCCGTCAAAAAGATCAAGCCCGACGTCGAGATCATTCTCTCCTCGTATAACTGGAACGGTCAGCCAAAGGAGCTGCGCCACGAGCTGATCGAATCTCTCCCCGAAGGAATTCTTCTTCAGTGCGGTTGGGAAATGAACGCCGAATATACGATGGACGACCTGACCAACACCTGCCGCGATTATTCGCTCCGTTGCGTCAACCCGGGGTACTATTTTCTCACCGAGGCAGAAGGCGCAACCAAATACGGGGTCAAGCTCGAAACCCTTGCCAATACGGGTGGAAAGACCTGGGATTTCGGCGTGATTCCCTTCGATCCCGCCCCCTACCGCTGGGCAGAGAGATTTGAGGCAATGAGAAAAGCGCACGACGAGAATAACCTCGCCGCCCTTGCCGACTCGATTCACTACGGAGTTCACCCCTCGTTCATTTCCGAAATTGCCAACTGGGCATTCGCAGAGCCGAGAGTCGACCTTGGCGAGCTGATTCCGAAGATCCTTGCCATGCACTTCGGGAAGGAAGAGATCGATAAAATCGATACGGCAATGAAGAAATGGAGCGAGGCGTTCGCACACATGGTTCCCTCGCACGAGGACCAGTACGGAGCGCTCCGAGTCGGACCTGCGCACCCCTTCTATGCAGGAAAGAGCGGAAAGTGGGACGGAGCATCGCCCCCGCAGGATAAATTCGCCTCGGCAAAGCTCGGACCGGGAATGTACGAGAGCGTCTATCAGTACCGCGTCAAGGGACTTCCCGGCGACGTTCGTATGCCGTATGAGATCAAGGAATTCGAGACGGTGAAAAAGCTCCTTCTCGAAGGACTTGAACTGCTCCAGAGCGTCAAAGAAAAGAACGAAGAGCTTCTGCGCCTGATCAATATGGGTTGGTTTATGGTTCGCACGGTCATCACCACGCTGAACAGAAAGCATTATTTCCTTCTTGACCAAACGAGCAGAACGACGGAAGACGAAACCGAACGCAAGCAAACGATTGCAAAAATGATTAAACTGCTCCGCGAGGAACAGGAAAATGCCAAAGCAGCCATTCCGCTCGTCGAATACGATTCGATCCTCGGCTTCGAGCCGTCAATCGAATACGTCTGCGATAAAGAACGCATCGAATGGAAGCTCCGTCAAGTCGACGAAGAAATCCAGATGCTGCAAGGATTGCAATAATCAAAAAACGCCTGATGCTGAAATAGCATCAGGCGTTTTTTATTGACGAATCATTCTCATCAAGAAAAACGAGCACGTCTTCTACCCTACAGGATAAAATTTTGCAAAGATCATCTAAGGTAACCGTACTGATCGGCTTGTTATGCTTTAGTCGATCAAGCAAACTGCGATCGTTCTCTTTGAAAGAGGAAGCACGACAATGCTCCTCTTCAAAATCGACAATCACGGAAATATGATATACGGAAATCAATATAATTTCCAAAAGCAATAACACACAAAGGACAGACCTATCGGTCTGTCCTTTGTGTTGAAGAAGGAGAGATTTGAAATGCCCACTCGAAAATATAGTCGCCTCGGGCGCGTACGCGTGGCGCGCTTCCGACGCTCCTTATTTTCTCCCTTGTCGCGCTCCCTTCTTCCGCCACAGGCGGCGGTCGCGTTCCAAGCCCGCGCCTTTTTGCTTCGCAAAACGGCGCTTTGAGGGCAAAACCCTCTTTCGCCAAAACAAAAAGGACACCTGATGGTGTCCTTTTTGTTTTGGCGGAGAAGGAGAGATTTGAACTCTCGCGCCGGTATTCCCGGCCTACACCCTTAG
>JAZOSZ010000118.1:0-6855 GCA_045657365.1 Eubacteriales bacterium | reverse complement strand
TACTTCTCTCTTGTTGTTCAATTTTCAATGACCGTTCGCTACCGCTTTTCCGCGACAGCTTGACTATTATACCACACCTTTTTCCCCTTGTCAATACCTTTTTTCAAATTTTTTTGAAATTTTTTGATTTTTTTATTTTTTCTCAAAAAATGCAAAAAAGCGCTTCTTTTCAGAGCGCTTTTTTACAAAATTTGGATATTCCAGAGATATCCTTCGTTTCGTCGGCGCAACTCGGAGACGATCCGAGGCACACCATCGTGGTATGAGGTTTGGCATATCGCTACACGTCCCCGATAATTGGGAGACGGCAACTTGCCACTGGTGGGCCATCAGGGACTTGAACCCCGGACCGACCGGTTATGAGCCGGTTGCTCTAACCAACTGAGCTAGTGGCCCTCATAGACTTATATATTATATCTCAAAACAGCATTTCTTGTCAAGGCTTTTTCAACAAAAAAAGAAAAAAATAAATTATAATCCCTCGACAAGATTTTCTTGATTTATTTTCTCGTGAATGTTATTCTTTAAATACCCCTAAAAAATCAAAAACAAAGGAGATTTACAATGAAACACCGACATATTCTTGTTTTATTCAGTATTTTATTATTGCTCGCCTGCATTTTCGCTTCATGTAATGCGAGCAAGCAAATGTTCCCCAACGATACCACACAAACCGACGATTCCGATTATGAAGCAAGTATCAAGGCATTGGAAAGCAAGATCATAGAGCTTCAACAGAATCAATACATCTCCGAAGTGGAACGAAAAAAAGAATTAACCCACCTTCAAAATTTGCTTGCCGAATTAAAAGAAGAGCATTCGCAGGATTCTTCCGAAGACGATCCGCCCAAAAACGAAAACAACAACACAAATAATAACAACGGTAACAATAATGATAATAACAATACTAATAACAATAACAGTAACAATAATGAAGAAAACACGCTTCCGACAGGAAAATTCCTCTATAATATCGACGGAGAATTCGCCACAATCACAGGATATACGGGAAGCGAGGAACGACTGGTCATTCCCGCGATGATCGACGGTTATACCGTTCGTGAAATTGCCGACAGCGCATTTTCTTCCAACCAACTCAAAAGTATCATCATTACGAACGGAATCGAGAAGATCGGCTGGTTTGCCTTTCAGAACTGTCCCACGCTGATCGCCATCACCATTCCCGACAGCGTCAGCAGTATCGGATATTCTGCTTTCCCCACACAAAGCAAAAACTTTACCATTTATTGTTCCAACAATTCATTTGCACAACAGTACGCAAAAAGTTACGGAATTTCTTATACTGTTGTTTAAAAATAAAAAAACGCGATTATCTCTTGACCATATCCCTCTTATGGTGTATAATTATATATATAGAAATTAACATTCGTACGCAAAGGGGGTGAAGATCGTTTTGAAAATCAGGCAAATTCAGGAAGCACTGCAACAGTGGAAAAGAAAGATCACTGTAAAAAGAACCTTAACCGTTCTTTTGATTTGTTTCCTCTGTATTCTTCCGACGGTCCTCTCCTCTCTTTACGTACAATATTATGAATATAGCGCACAAACCAATCTCTTTTCCGTGACACTATACGACGAAGAATACACCGAGCTTTTTTCGGAAGAAGGCACCCCTGAAAACGCTACTCCCGGCTCAATTATCGATCTGTTTTATCAATTAAACACAAAAAAAACTCCCCTTTTCAAGCCTTTCGGCGATCCCGCAACCGACGATTTCATCATTGCAAAAATCGCATTCAACGGTACGACCACCGAACTGAAATGTTATTTTTCAAGATTCCAACCGCAAGGTTACTGCATCGACCAAACGGGAAAGAGCTATACCATTCCCTCTTCGATCAATGATCTCTTCTTACTGTCTGCTTACGGCGAATTCTTTTACACGAATGCAACTGCTCCGACGCTGACAACGATTGACGGAGATCAAATTACTCCTTTCTTCACCGATTGGCATTATCAGGCAATCGACAATGCATATCTTTTAGCAAGGCGTAACAAAACGGAAGAAGCCGGAATTCTTTACGAAATCACCGGAACGATCGGGCTTCAATTCGATCCGCCCCCCGATAGCTGCACCGTTTCAATTTACAGCAACGGCGTTCAAATTGAAAGATGTACATTGGACGAGCTTCCCTCGGTTTCCGTAGACAAGGAACGCCGATTGACGCTGGATATGCACGCAGAATGGCTCTCTTCGGAAGAACTCGATTATTACGGTTCCATTCACTACAATTTCGACGTACAAATCCGAAGTCCTTCTTCGTTTGCCATCAGTAAAAACAGCGTCACCGCAGGAGAATTTATTCTTTTTTCCTGCACCAATATCAAAAATCCGGAAAAAATCAATTTGATACTTGGAGAAAAGAAGATCACCCCAATCTTCTTGCAAGAGGATTCCGTCGTATACGGATTTCTCCCGATTCCGCAAAACGAAGCACCGACAGAAACGACACTGCAAATCTCTTACGGTGCATCGGCAGAGATTTTTCCGCTTCTGATCGAAGCACCGAATAAAACCACTCTGACAAAGCCCGAATGGTCTTCGACACAACCTCTGACTTCTCTTGAACCCCTTAGAACACGCTTGAGTTCACTTCCCACGCAAAAGAACGAACCCATTTATTTCCGAGGAAATTTCCTGAATCCCCAAAAAGAAGGTTTTTCCATAGAATACACCCATGGTACCACCGTTCGTTACGGGGAAGAAAACCGATCCTTGCTGACCTACGGTACAGAATTTGTACAAAGCCAAGCCAATGCTGCTCCCGTCAACGTATGGAATCACGGAACGGTTATCTACACCGGAAAGAACGCAGCACTCGGAACAATTGTAATCGTTGAGCATGGCGGCGGATTGCGAACGATTTACGGTGCCTTGAGTAACGTTAACGTAGAAGTGGGAGAAATCGTCCAAAAAGGACAAACGATCGGAAAAACAAGTACCGCAACAAGATCGGGAAAGAACGGTTTCATTGCTCTTTGTGCCGTCGGCGCTACAGTGATCGATCCAACCTGCCTTGCAGGAAAAACAATTTCCTTTCCCAAAAAATAACAAATAAAAAATGAGGCAATTTGCCTCATTTTTTATTTGCATTTTTTCACTGCCAATGCGCACCAGCCGTTTTCTTCGGCACGTTCAACAATACAAAAGCCGTGTTCCTCAAAACAACGAATCACGTCATCGGCACGCTCCACAATAATACCCGATGCCAGAATCACCGATTGCTCGTCCATCAAACGTCCAACGTCAGGCGTCATGCGAATAATGATATCGGCAACGATGTTGGCGCAGATCACGTGGTAGGGAGCAACCGCCGTATCTACCTGACGAAGCAGGTCAGAGACGTCGCACGTGACGTTCGAAAGTCCGCTGTCTTTGATATTCTCCCGAGCCACCTTGACGGCAACGGGATCGATATCGTACGCCTTACACTCCCCTGCTCCCAGCTTTGCGGCACAAATTGCAAGAATACCGCTGCCGCAGCCAACGTCAAGCACGCGGATATCGGGACGAACGTACTTTTCGAGCAGACCAATCACAAGTCTCGTCGTTTCGTGCGTTCCTGTGCCGAACGCCATACCGGGATCCATACGAACGATAATATCGTCCTCTTTCGCATCATATTTTTCCCAAGCAGGAACGATTACGATTCTCTCGCCAATGCGAATCGGCTTATAGTATGCTTTCCACGAATTCGCCCAGTCCTCTTCATTCAGCCCGCTGATCGAAATTTCCGCTTCAATCCCCAAAGCATCAAATCTTGCGCGAAGGAATGAAACCGTATCCGATACACCGTTCTCAGCAGGAAGATACACCGACACCGATGCAATCGTCTTGTCGGCATTCAGAATCTTCTCGTCGATCAAATCTCCGTAGCAGGTCTTCAGATCAATATCGCTATAATCTTCAATTTGAAGATAGTTGGAAATCATATTCATCACAGCACTGATCTCATCCAAAAGCTCAAGCTTGGCGGTTACTTTAATTTGCGTCCACTCGGACGTGCTTCCCCAATCCTCGCAAGTATAATCCTTATCCATTCTTCCTGCCGTCCTTATTTTTTGTCAAAAATACGTTTAAAAAATCCGCTCTTCTTGGAATAGTTACTCTCCTTACAAGCGTCTGCAAAAGCACGCATCTGTTCCTTTTGCTTTTCATTCAGTCCTCTCGGAACCTCGATATTCACACGAAAAATCAAATCTCCGCGACGGTTGGCGTTATTGATATACGGAATTCCCTTTTGCTTGAGCGTAAAGGTCGTTCCCGGTTGCGTTCCTTCCGGAATCGTATATTTCTGATTTCCTTCCAAGGTCGGAACATCAATTTCCGCGCCAAGCGTTGCCTCTGCTACTGTAATCGGAATTTCGCAGAACAAATTATAGCCGTCACGCTCGAAAATCGAATGTCCTTTAACCAACACGGTGATGATCAGGTCACCCGCAGGACCGCCGTTTCGTCCGTCACAGCCTTGCGACCGAATGGCAATCCGTTCTCCGTCGTCAATTCCCGCAGGAATCGTTACGCTAAGCTTCTTATTGATTTTGACGTATCCCGTTCCCTTACAGCCCGAGCAAGGCGTTTTGATAATCTTACCCGTTCCGCGACAGGTGTCACAAGTCGTGGTGGATTGGAATGCCATACCACCGATTCTTTGCGTTACTCTTCTTTGTCCAGAACCCCCACAGACCGTACAGGTTTCTGCCTGCGTTCCCTTTGCCGCACCGCTTCCGCCGCAATCCGAACACTTTTGAATTCGGTGGTAGCTGACGTCCTTTTTAACACCGAACGCCGCTTCTTCAAAGGTTACCGTGACGCGAACACCAACGTCTTCGCCGCGCGTAGGCGCATTTCTTCTCTGCGCACCTCCGCCACCGAAACCGCCCCCAAAGAAGCTACCGAAAATATCGCCAAGATCGCCAAAATCGCCAAACCCGCCGAAGCCACCAAAGCCCGCTCCGCCCCCTGCCGACGGATCAAACGCCGCATGTCCGAACTGATCGTACTGAGAACGCTTTTCCGCATCGGAAAGCACGGCATACGCCTCGTTGACTTCCTTGAATTTCGCCTCGGCTTCCGCGTCACCGGGATTCATATCGGGGTGATATTTTTTGGCGAGTGAGCGGTACGCCTTTTTAATTTCGGCTTCTCCCGCCCCTTTGGCAACACCTAACACCTCGTAATAATCTCGTTTTTCTGCCATAGAACCCCCTATGTTTTCTTATGATTGTCGTTGAGTTCTCCGTAATATACGCTTTTGCGGGGGATGGCGCCGCGCGTCATCCCCCGTCGGGGTATTTCTTACGGATTACTCGTTGGTCTTATCCTCGTAATCTGCATTGTAATACGTGCCGTCACCCTGCGCACCTGCGTCGCCACCCATATTGGAAGGATCAAATCCACCCTGTGCGCCGCCTTGCTGTGCATACAGCTTTTCGGAAAGTGCATAGAATGCCTTTTCGAGCGCCTCAGTATCTGCCTTGATTGCTTCGGTGTCACCCGTAGCGATCGTTGCCTTCAGCTTCTCAATGGCAGCGCTGACAGCGTCCTTATCTTCAGCGGGAACCTTGTCGCCCACCTCACTCAGCGTCTTTTCCGACTGGAAGACGAGCGAGTCGGCGCGGTTCTTCACCTCAACCGTTTCCTTCTGCTTCTTGTCCTCTTCTGCGAACATTTCAGCATCCTTCACAGCCTTATCGATCTCTTCCTGCGACATATTGGTCGAGGACGTAATCGTAATGTGCTGTTCTCTGCCCGTTCCCTTATCCATTGCGGTAACGTTGACGATACCGTTGGCGTCGATGTCGAAGGTAACCTCAATCTGAGGAATGCCACGAGGAGCCGCAGGAATACCGTCAAGCGAGAATCTACCCAACGTCGTGTTGTTTGCCGCCATCTGACGCTCACCCTGAAGAACGTGAATTTCTACCGAAGTCTGTCCGTCAGCCGCCGTCGAATATACCTGACTCTTCTTTACGGGAATGGTCGTATTTCTGTCAATGATCTTGTTAAATACGCCGCCCAGCGTTTCGATGCCGAGAGAGAGAGGCGTTACGTCGAGCAGAAGCAGATCCTTGACGTCACCGCCAAGAACACCGCCCTGAATTGCCGCACCGAGTGCGACACACTCGTCGGGGTTGATACCCTTGAAGGGCTCCTTGCCGATAAACTTCTTGACAGCCTCCTGAACGGCGGGAATACGGGTGGAGCCGCCGACCAGCAGAACCTTATCGATCTCATTGACGGACAAACCTGCGTCAGCCAGCGCCTTCTTGGTGGGAACCATGCAACGGTCTACCAGATCGGCGGTGATGCGGTCAAACTCAGCGCGGGTCAGAGTTGCCTCAAAGTGGAGAGGACCCTCTGCGGTCGCGGTGATGAAAGGCAGGTTGATGTCGGAGCTGGTCATGCCGGAGAGCTCGATCTTGGCCTTCTCAGCGGCGTCGCGCAGTCTCTGCAGAACCATCTTGTCGCGGCGCAGGTCAACGCCGTTCTCTGCCTGGAACTTCTGTGCCATCCAATCGATAATGCGCTGGTCGAAATCGTCGCCGCCCAGCTTGGTATCGCCGTTGGTTGCCAGAACCTCGAAGACACCGTCGGAGATCTCAAGCAGAGATACGTCGAAGGTACCGCCGCCCAAGTCAAAGACCATGATCTTCTGGTTGTCTTCCTTATCCATACCATAAGCCAAAGCAGCAGCCGTGGGCTCGTTGATGATTCTCTTGACCTCAAGACCTGCGATCTTACCTGCATCCTTGGTTGCCTGACGCTGTGCGTCGGTGAAGTATGCGGGAACGGTAATAACAGCAGCGGTGACGGTCTCGCCGAGGTAAGCC
>JAZOSZ010000117.1:0-4203 GCA_045657365.1 Eubacteriales bacterium | reverse complement strand
GTTGATACAGCTTACACCCTTAAGCTCACAGCCAGACTTGGTCTTATTGAGCTCGGTACGGTCCATATCGTTCTTCTTGAGCGTCTCGTCGATATACGCCTGCACCTCTGCCTTGTTCTCAATTCTGGGCATGAGCTGCTTGGCCACCTCGCCGTCGGGTGCCAGCACCATAAAGGTAATGCCGTAGATGGTCTCAATGCAGGTGGTGAAGATCGAGAATTCGCCGCCGCCCACAATGTTGAACTTGACCTCAACACCGGTGGACTTGCCGATCCAGTTCTTCTGCATCAGCTTGGTGGATTCGGGCCAATCGATCTCGTCGAGACCCTCGAGAAGTTTCTCGGCAAACGCAGGCTGGTCAATGACCCACTGCTTCATATTCTTGCGCACGACGGGATAGCCACCGCGCTCGGATTTACCGTCAATAACCTCGTCGTTCGAGAGCACCGTTCCGAGCTCCTCACACCAGTTGACGGGCATATCGATGTACTGTGCGTAGCCGTCCTCATACAGTTGCTTGAAGATCCACTGCGTCCAACGGTAATACTCGGGATCGCTCGTTGCGATCATCTTGCTCCAGTCATAGTCAAAGCCGAGTTCGCGAAGCTGCTTGGAGAAAGTCTTGATGTTCTCCTGCGTAAAGCCGTTGGGGTGATTTCCCGTCGTGACGGCATACTGCTCGGCGGGCAGACCGAAGGAGTCGTATCCCATCGGGTGCAGGACGTTATACCCCTGCATTCTCTTCATTCTCGATACGATATCGGTTGCGGTATAGCCTTCGGGGTGACCTGCGTGCAAGCCAACACCAGACGGATACGGGAACATATCGAGTACGTAATATTTCGGCTTGGAGAAGTCCCAGACGTCGGTTTTAAAGGTCTCGTTCTTCGCCCAATATTCTTGCCACTTTTTTTCAATCTCACTGTGATTATACTTCATTTTTCGTCTTCCTTTATCTATTAGTCGGCATAAAGCTTGTCCAAATTGTAAAACTCTCTCGATTCTCTGCTGAAAATATGCACGATGACGTTGCTGTAATCGAGCAGAAGCCAAGAGTTATTGTCGCGTCCTTCCACGCCGTAGGGATTGACGCCGCGCAAACCGATACGGTATTCGGTCTCGCCTGCCAGCGCCTTGATCTGCGTCGAGGAGTTACCCGTGCAAAGCACGAAATATTCAGCAATAACGGTTTTATCTTCTACGTGCAGAACCTTGATATCTCTTCCTTTTTTGGAATCAAGCACCTCGGCAATCGCTTCAGCAAGCTCCCGCGCCGTGGCTCCTTCCAGAGAAGGAAGCATTTCATTTTGTAACTGATCCATCTCGTTTGAACCTTTCTTCAAAATTCTTATTATATTATTGTAAAGCATAACGCTTTGTTTGTCAAGTCTGTTTTTTGCTCATCCGCAGGATTGCAGAGAATATTCGCAATATTTCCCGTAAATTTTCGCAAAGGAAGAATATTTCTCGTTGAGAAAGACACCTTCGGGATCAAATCCGCCGTCCTTGCCCCCAAAATAAGTTGCGAGAAGCTCGTTCATCGCGGGGGCGGAAAGCACGTAATAGGACGCGCCGCTCCGAGTTGCCGTTAACGCCTCGCCCGGGGCGGTGACAAAATGCACGTTCTCGGGTGAGATTGAAAAAAGTTCCTTTGCCAAGGGAAGCACGTCACCGACGTCAATATCGGTATCGACCTCGCCACGCAAGCGAAGTGCGAGCGCCGACGCACGAAGCACGCCCATTCGGCTGACCTTGTCAAACAACGCGCTCAAAAAGAGCTTTTGCGCGTCGATGCGGTCAAGATCGCCTTGCGCGTAATCCGCGCGGTAGCGTACGAATTGCTCGGCTTCGGCACCGCCGAGCGTCTGAGGACCTGCTTTGAGGTGAATCGAAAGATTTTGCGCAGGGTCGTCGTAGTCGAGGTCGCGCGGAAGCTCGATCTCGACACCGCCAAGCTCGTCAATAATGGTACGAAACGCCGCCGGTGAAAGATGCAGGGTTCGGTCGATCGAAACTCCAAGCGCCCCCGAAAGAAACTCGGCAAAGGCTTCCATTCCGCCGAGCGATGCGCGTGCGCCGTTGAGCTTGCGATAGCTTTTCTCGGTATATTCGGCGTAGGTGTCACGCGGAATCTGCAACACGAAAACCTCGTGCGCCGAAAGGTCGATCGAGACGAGCATCACCACGTCGCAAAGTCCCGTCGTCGCGTCGCTCCCTGCCAACAGCATCCGAAAAAATTCCCGACTCTCTTTGGGTTCGACCACGTCGGGCAAAGCAACCTCTGCCACCTTTTTGGGAAATGACGCAATGATAAAAGCAATCAGAAGCACTGCCGCAAGAATGGCGGCAAGAACACTCCCGATGACGATTTTTTTGGTTCTCTTCTGCAACACAGCTCTTCTCCGTTCTACTCTTTCTGACTTTCTTTAAAAAAGAAAATATGTAGAACGGCGCTGCGTCGGCAGAGCTTAAGAATGAAGCTCGGACGCTCTCTGGGAGATCAGCTCGTTTCTCGCCTCAAAGGTATCAGGGCTGATCGGGCGGCCTTCCGAAAGAAGGTCGGCAATCGTCATATCGTAAGAGAGGATCAGCGTTTCCCTCAAATGTGCAAGACGAGCTTCCTTGTCCATCGTTTCGGGGTTTGCATCAAAGAAAAAGTTACGCAGCTTCACGCAGTTTTCAAAAGTGCGCGAAAGGTCAATGTAATCGGCAAGATACACAAGTTTTTCGAGGATCGTCATTCCCCGTCTGCCTGTCGTATGCCAGCGAACGCACGAGATCACCTCGTCGTCGCAGAGCTCGGGATATCTCTCCGAAAGAATTGCCGCCGCGGTTCTCGCGTGAAAGGTCTTTGGCGAGAGTGCGTCCTCGCGCGTGAGGGATAAGCCCTTCTGCGCAAAAATCATCAGATGACGGTCGGGGGAATATTCCTTGGTCAGATCGTGCAACAGTGCCGCCGCACGAAGCGTCGGAAGTTTGTCGGGTGCGTACAGCTCACCAAGGCGAAGTACCATTGCTTCGACCTCGACAGTGTGGCGGTAGCGCTTCTCCGACATCGACGAGGAAAGCTCCTCGCGAAGCGTATTCAGTCGTTCTTCGGTGATCATACTTGCTCCTCGGAATAAAGTCGGTGTTCTCGGATAAAGTCCGCGACCCCCTTGGGAACAAGGTGAGAAATCTCCTTACCGTCCCGCACGGCGCGGCGAATCTCGGTGGACGAAATTTCCAGAGGATCGGTCACGATCCGTCGGAACATCACGCCATACTTTTCGTAGTATTCCCCGATTTTCGCAATTATACGCTTTGTGAGAAGTGGATCATTTTCCCTGCGAACGTAGGTCGGATAGCACATCTTGAAGATATCCTCGAAGCGGTACCATTGGTCAAAGGTCAGCACCATATCCGTCCCGCAAAGCAAGAAAAGACGCGTATTGGGACGCTCCAGCTCCTTGAGCGTGTCGTAAGTGTAGCTCTTTCCCCCGCGGGCGATCTCGACGTCCGAAATCACTACGCCGTCCACCCCCTCAAAGGCAAGCTCGCACATTTTCAAGCGGTAAAGCGGATCATCCGAGCCGTCAACCTGCTTGTGGGGCGGAAGATAGGTGGGAATGATAAAAAGATAGTCGAGCTTCATCTGCTCCATAAAAGCCTTTGCCGCCGCCACGTGTCCGTTATGAATCGGTGCAAAGGTGCCGCCGTAAATGCCGACGCGGAGCATATCGAGTCCGTTATTTCCCGTCATAGCTCAATTTTTTTGTGATTCACCGACTCGCGGTAGAGAACGGTCTTGCGTCCGATCACGCAGACGACGTCCGCCCCCGTTGCTTCGGCAAGCGCCTCTGCCGCCTCACGGACGGTGTATTCACAGTTTTCAAGAACCGAAAGCTTGATCAGCTCTCTGGCTTCGAGAGCGTCCGAAACCGTCTTAACGAGATTTTCGGTTACGCCCCCCTTGCCGATCTGCATAATGGTCGGCTCATTGGTGGCAAGTCCGCGCAGATATGCGCGCTGTTTTGATGTTAACATCGTTGTTACCTCTGTATCTGTTTTAAATATTCGGCAAGCTTTTCAATCGCCTTGCCTCGGTGAGAAATCGAATTTTTCTGCGCCCCGCTCATTTCGGAACACGACAGCCCCATCGGCTCGTAGAAGAAGAGCGGATCGTAGCCAAAGCCACCATTTCCGCGCGCCTCGTGTAAAATC
>JAZOSZ010000116.1:0-7292 GCA_045657365.1 Eubacteriales bacterium | reverse complement strand
ATGTCGGTTTCGGGCTGTCTTTTCGACTTCCAGAAGCTGGGTGACGTTTCGAAGAACGTTATCTCGAGAATGGACGCAAAGACCGTCACCGAGCGTGTCACCGTATGGGCAAACGAATTCGATCCCACCTTTGGCGCGGCGCTCTCGAAAGATGCCGCGTTTGCCGAGAAGATCTTCGCCATCGGACGCGGCGGAAAGAAGCCGAGAAAGGACCTTGCCACCTGGGCGGACGCGAAGCCGTATATGGGTTTCTTCTACGACGAATTTTTCGCAATGGAATCTGCGTATCCCGAACAGTACGACCGTGCCGACATTCGTACGGTCCTTACGTCCTTCTGCGCGTGCTACGACGAGCAGGACGATATGAACGCTTGGTTCGAAAAGATCAAGGCGATCGGCTCGGAGCTTGGCTACACCCCCGATATGAAAGCATACAAGGCAGACCCCGCGGCATTCCGCGGCAATGTTGCCGACGTCAGTATGTTCATCCGTCTTGCCGTCACGGGCAAAATGAACGCCCCCGACCTTTACACGGTCATGCAAATTCTCGGAAAGCAAACAGTGCTCGACCGAATTGCCGCGATGCTTTCCACACTGAAATAATGACGAGGTATCAAATTTATGTCTGAAATTGCAAGCAACTTTATTCACGAAATCATCGACGGCGATCTTGCCGCAAATCCCAATCTGAAAATCCACACGAGATTCCCCCCTGAGCCCAACGGCTATCTGCATATCGGTTCGGTGAAGGCAATCTGCATCAATACCGACGTTGCCAATAAATACAACGGCGTTTTTAATCTTCGTTACGACGACACCAACCCCGCCAAGGAAAGCGACGAATTCGTCCGCTCGATCCGCGAAGATCTCGAGTGGCTCGGTGCCACCCCCACGGGCGGCGTTTTCTACGGCTCGGACTATTTCGGCAAGTGCTACGAATTTGCCGTACAGCTCATCAAGCAGGGCGACGCTTACGTTTGCGACCTTTCCAAAGACGACCTTGCCGATTACAAGGGAACCGACCGCTCGGACGCATCGAAGGAATCTCCCTACCGTAACCGCTCGGTCGAGGAAAACCTCGCCCTCTTTGAAAGAATGAAAAACGGGGAGTTCGAGGACGGCGCCAGAACACTTCGCGCCAAGATCGATCCCTCGAGTGACAATCCTTACCTGCGTGACCCTGTGATTTACCGTATCAAGCACATTCATCATCACCGTCAGGGCGACGAATGGTGCGTTTACCCGATGTACGACTTTGCCCACCCCATTCAGGACGCGCTCGAAGGCATCACGCATTCGCTCTGCTCGAGCGAATTCCGCAACCACCGCCCGCTCTATGATTGGGTAGTCAACAAGATCGGCTTTGCACAAAAGCCGCATCAGTGGGAATTCGGACGAATGAACATCACCTATACCGTGATGTCCAAGAGATACCTGCGTCAGCTCGTCGAAGAAGGCTACGTGGACGGTTGGGACGACCCCCGTCTGCCGACGCTCTGCGGTCTGCGCCGTCGCGGTTATACGCCGAATGCCCTCTTCACCTTCGTTCGTGAAGCAGGTGTGACCAATACCGACCATACCGTCGACGTCCGTCAGCTCGAAGCCTGCGTCCGTGACGACCTCAACGAAAACGCCCGTCGCCGTATTGCCGTGGTCAACCCCATTAAGGTCATCATCGACAACTACCCCGAGGACAAGGAGGAAATTCTTGCTCTCCCGAATCACCCGCAAAAGCCGGAGCTTGGTACGCGCGACGTTCCGATGACGCGTGAGATTTATATCGATGCCGACGACTTTGCCGAGGTTCCGCCCCCCAAGTTCTTCCGTCTGAAACCCGACGGAGAGGTTCGTCTGATGGGTGGATATATCATCAAATACGCGGGCATCGATAAGAACGAGGACGGCAGTATCAAGTGCATTCACGCCACTGCCGATCTTGAAACGGGCAACGGAATGCCCGCCGACGGAAGAAAGATCAAGGGAACGATTCACTGGCTCTCCGCCAAGTACGCAAAGCCCGCTTCCCTGATGCTTTACGACCGTCTCTTCAACATTGAAAACACCGCAGAGGTTCCCGAAGGAAAGACCTATCTCGACTTCCTCAACCCCGATTCTCTTACGAAGATCGAAGGCGCAATGCTTGAGCCTTCTCTCGAGAACGCCAAGGCGGGCGAATGCTTCCAGTTCGTCCGTGTCGGTTATTTCTGCAAGGATACGAAGAACGAAAACACCTTCAACCGCGTTGTGGGACTCAAGGACAGCTTCCCTGCCAAGAAAGCGTGAGGTAAGAGATGTTTGACTTTCTGAAAGACCACTCGACGGTTCTCCTCATTTATCTTGCGGCAATCTCGCTGATTTCGGTCATCGTCTGCTGCTACGATAAATTTGCCGCAAAGCACGCAAAGCGTCACCGTACGCGTGAGATGACCTTGCTTCTTCTCTCGGCGCTCGGCGGCTCGGTCGCAATGCTTCTGACGATGTTTCTCATCCGTCACAAAACCAAGCACGCAAAATTTATGATTGGAATTCCGATCATCATCCTTCTGCAAGCCGCCCTTGCGGTATGGATTCTTGTGAGCTGATTCAACAACACCCACAGAAAGGAGTCGACGCTTTGAATACGACCCCCGACCTTTCCAAATTCAGCCTGATCTTTCCCGACGAAGCTACGCAAGCGGCACATTATCGCGGAGAAATGCGTCCCGCAATGGATATGTTTACGCTTGACGAGCTGGGACTTCTCGACGTGTTCTCTTTAAAGAACAGTGATCTTGACGAATATCTCTCCACCGATCCATCGGTCATCGCACACCGAAACGAGGTATTTCGCGATATGCTTGCCTGCCCCGAAATTGCGGCAACGCTCAATCGCCTGATCCCCGTACTGACCGATATTATGGAGCTTCGCCGTCTCGAAGCCGATGCAGGAGAAACCGAATCCTATCTGGAAAGCATTACCGAGATCGAGCTGTATATTTCGAGCCTTGCTACCCTGCACGGCGGTCTTTCTCCCATTCGTGAGAAACTGCAAAGCCGTGCCTTCCGCACCCTTGCCGACCGCATTGCCGAGCTTGTTGAAAGCGACTATTACGCCGAATTGAATCAGAAGCTCTCGGAGCTGACCGCGCGAGTCCGCGATATCCGAAGCGTCACAATCGGTGTCAATCTCGACGCTCAGCTTCGTCCCACGAGTGCGGGGGTTCTTTCGATCAACCCCGAACCCTTCCGTTCGGGCGACGTACTCGAAAAAATTCTGCGTCTGAATTTTAAGGACGACGAATATACTTGTATTGCCAACCTCGTTCCTTTTGGAAAGAAGCAATCCGAAAACCAAAAAACCGCACTCGCACTCGCCTTCAATTCGGCGATCAACGAGGTCTACCGTCAATCCCTGCGCTCCTGGAAAAAGATCGTGCAATCCTACGTATTGGAAAACACCGATTTTCTTCTGAATCTGATGCCGGAAATCGAATTTCTCGTCAAGGGAACGGCACTGCTCCGTGCCCTGGAGGAAAAGGGACTCGCTCTCTGCGTCCCCACGGTCGTATGTGACGAAGTCATCTTCCGCGCTACGGGTCTCTATAATCCTTGCGTTGCCCTCAAGATCGATGGAGAAATCGTTTCCAATGACATCGCGTTCGACCGTGAAGACGGCGCGATGATCTATGTGCTGACGGGACCGAACCGAGGCGGTAAATCGGTCGTGACCTGTGCGCTCGGACTTGCGCAAGTGATGCTTCAGCTCGGACTTTTCGTCCCTGCCGAGTGCGCCGAAATCAGTATTTCCGACGGAATCTTTACGCATTTTCCGACGGGTGCCGACGATACGATCGACAAAGGACGTCTGGGCGAGGAATGCGCGCGTCTGCGTGATATTTTCGAACAGGTCAGTGAAAAGAGTCTTGTTCTTCTCGACGAATCGCTCTCCTCGACAGGCTCGTTTGAGGCGTCTTACATCGCCGCCGAGGTTCTTGCAGGACTCAGCCGTGTCGGCTGTCGCTGTCTCTTCTCAACTCACCTGCACGAGTTGGCAAGTAAGATCGACGAAATCAACGAGCGCACCGCCGCTGACGGTGGGAAGCGCATCGATACGCTCGTCGCAGGCATCGAAGAAGGTAAGCGTTCTTTTAAAATTGTTCGCACCAAGCCCGACGGAAAGAGCTATGCACGCGATATCGCCGACAAATACGGACTTTCCTACGAAAGTATTCTTAAAAATATTTCACACTAATTCTCTCAAAAAGGAGATCTTCCCTTGAAACACCAATTACTCAAATTACTGGAAAATAACGCAACGCTCACGGCAGAGCAGTTGGCAAGCGCCCTCGGCACCGATGAAAAAACCGTACGCGCCGCCATTACCGAGCTCGAGCAGAACGGAACGATTCTCGGCTATAAAACGATCATCGACTGGGAAAAGACCGACCGTGAGGCGGTCTCGGCAATGATCGACGTCAAGCTCACGCCCCAGAAGGAGCGCGGATTTGACCGCGTCGCGGAACGTATCTACAACTACCCCGAGGTCAAGTCGGTTTACCTGATGTCGGGTGCTTACGACCTCTCGGTGCTGATCGAAGGAAAAACGATGAAAGAGGTTGCTTTCTTCGTTTCCCAAAAGCTTGCTACCATTGAGGGGGTCATTTCGACCGCGACACATTTTGTCCTTCATAAATACAAGGACACGGGCGTTCTCTATGACGCTCCCGAAATCGATGAAAGAGGAACCTTTAGCTGATGATTGATTATTCCAAAGTTTTATCCCAAACCGTCGTGGACACCCCGAAATCGGGCATCCGCAAGTTTTTTGATCTGATGAGCACGATGCAGGACGTCGTGGGTCTGACGGTTGGAGAACCCGATTTTCAAACGCCGTGGCATATCCGTGAGGCAGGTATCGAAAGTCTCGAGCGCGGTAAAACCTACTATACGGCAAACGCAGGTCTTTTGGCGCTGCGTGAAGAGATCAATACCTACCTGACCAGAAAATTCAAGATTTCTTACGATCCTGCCACAGAGGTCATCGTAACGGTCGGCGGCAGCGAAGCCATTGACGTCGCCTTTCGCGCAGTCATTGAAGCGGGGGACGAGGTCATCGTGCCTACGCCGTCCTTCGTCTGTTACGCACCTCTGGTGCGCCTCGCGGGCGGTGTTCCCGTCATTCTCGAAACGAAATTCGAGGATCAGTTCAAGATCAATCCCGAAGCACTCAAAGCGGCAATCACCCCGAGAACGAAGATGCTCGTTCTTCCCTATCCCAACAACCCCACGGGCGCCATTATGACGCGAGAGGAGCTTTCCGAAATCGCAAAGATTCTCGAAAACACGAATATTCTCGTGCTTTCCGACGAAATCTACGCCGAAATGACCTATACGGGCACGCACTGCTCGATTGCCTCGCTGGAGGGAATGTGGGAGAGAACGATCGTGGCAAGCGGATTTTCCAAAGCGTATGCAATGACGGGCTGGCGTTTGGGATATCTTTGCGCTCCGAAGCAACTTTGTGAACAAATGCTGAAAATCCACCAGTACGGCATTATGTCCTCGCCCACCACGGCACAGTTTGCCGCGATTGAGGCACTCAAAAACGGAGATGCCGATATTCAGATGATGGTCGAGGAATACAACCGCCGCCGTCGTTATATCTATAACGGTCTGCGCAGCATCGGCATCGAATCTTTCGAACCCGAAGGCGCGTTCTATATCTTCCCTAAAATCGGCACGTATGGACTTAGCGGCGAAGAATTCTGCAACCGTCTCTTGTATGAATACAAGTGCGCCATTGTCCCCGGAAATGCCTTCGGTCAGGGTGGCGACGGTTTTGCGCGAATTTCTTACGCGTATTCGATCAAGCATATCACGCAAGCCCTCGAACGGATCGAAGACTTTGTGAAAACACTGTAAAGCACATAAAAAGCACTCGTGAAAATCACGAGTGCTTTTTTCGTTACGATTCCATCTGCTTGCCAAGGAAGCCTGCCGCCGTCAGAATCAGCTTCGATTCCATTTCGGACGCGCTTGTTTCTCTGGCTCGCTCCGAGCCATGCTCGACGAGCGACGCAACACAACCGACCACGTCCCCCTCGCTGACGATCGGCATCGCACAACTCACGTAATGCGACGACACTTCCGCAAGAGGCGCAATCTGTGCGCCACCCTCGCGCCACGAATACATTCCGCGCCCTTCCATCACTTTTTCCAACTCCTCGGAAAGTCCCTTTTCATTGTATTCCTTGCGCGACACCCCTGCCGAGGCGATCACGGCATCTCGGTCACAGATCAATACCGACAAATTGCAGGTCTTATATAAGGTTTCCGCATATTGTGCAGCAAATCCCGCAAGCTCCCCGATCGGAGAATATTTCTTGAAAATCACCTCTCCCTCTCGGTCGGTGTAGATTTCCAGAGGGTCGCCCTCGCGGATTCGCATCGTTCTTCTTATTTCTTTGGGAATGACAACTCTGCCGAGGTCGTCTATCCTTCTTACTATTCCTGTTGCTTTCATAATATATAAAAATCTCCTTGATTTACAGATTTGTACTGTTAGTATCTGCAAATGGGTGAGATTTATACTTGATTTTGGGCTTTATTTGTGATATAAAAATCGAACACTTCACATTCGGGAGGATAACGTATGACGATTGAAGAGAAAAAGCAAGCTTTGCACTTCTACTTACACAGTATCATCACACATGCAAAACCTCATCTTTTTACAGAAAAAATAAAAAAATTATTTTTTCTCCAAAATCGCATAACAAAAAGCCGTTATCGAAAGCGTTACAAAACGCCTTGATAGCGGCTCTATTTATGACTGCACGATAATGAAAAGTGTAAGCTAAGACCGGAACTCATCGCTCCCATCAAAGCTTACACTTTTATTCACGTTTAGGCTTCGTTTTTCTTATCCCTCGCCAAATAATTTCCTAACGTAATCCGACGCAACGATCGAAGCATTGGCTCTTGACAGAGGTCCTGTGATCATAAACGCGCTTCCGCGGTTATTATTGACAATATCCTGCTGTTCGGTCTCGTTGATACCGCCTGCCTTTTCGTAGAGGACGCAAAGATCCTCCATATCGTTAGGCGACAGGGCAAATATCAGAGAATACTGACAAGCGTTTATGATTGCGGTAGACTTTCTCGCGATCTCGGGGCTTCCCACGAAGTCCTTGATATTTTGGGTAATAACGATCTGCATACCGTTGTATTTTCTGATACGCTTCGCGAGCTGGAACATAAAATCAAGCGCAATCGGGTACTTGGTATCAATAAACACGTGTGCCTCGTCGATAACG
>JAZOSZ010000115.1:0-2670 GCA_045657365.1 Eubacteriales bacterium | reverse complement strand
ACACGGAGCGAAGATAGATAGCCGTTCACGACAGAACCCGGCTTATCGGCAGAGTTACAAAAAACGAGGCATCGATATTTAATCGTATGCCTCGTTTTTTTCTATCCATTCAAACAAATAGGATCCGCCGAATACCAGAGAAAGAGAACAGAGCGGATATTCGAGCCAAGGTGCGTAATAATGAGAAAGAAGTGCGGGGGAGAGATTGGCAGATTGTATTTCAATATGTAAAAGTATGAATGTAAGTTGAGTAAGCACGGCGAAAATTCCGTAGAAAAGCAAAAGGCGGGTGTGGCGTGAAATTTGCATAAATACCTCGTATATAGGGAGATTTATTGGAAAAATATTCAAAAATAGTTTTCGACCCAAAATGATAGGATTTTTGTCCTTTTTCTTATATTATACCATACGATCACTAAAATCGCAAGAGTTATACGTCTGGAAATGATTCTCTTTTTTGAAATTCATTGGATCTGTCTTGTGTTGATAAAATTAAAATCGATAAAAAATGGATATTTATTCCCAAAAATGAATAGAGAAGCCGCGAAAACGGAAAAAAGAAAAGGAAAAATAGAAAAAAGACGGCTTTTTTGGCTAAGTATGTCAAAAATCTTGATCGAAGGTGTCGATTTTTGCGGTATGTTTTGGTGTATAATGGAGGCAGGAAAGATTTTTCCGAAAGAGAAGAGATCAAAGGGAGAAAAGGAAACTGTCAATGGAAAACATCATCGAATGGAATCGAAAAAGAACAAAGAAAAATGGGATTTTTACGCTCATCGATTTCGTAGAGCGGGGAAACGTCGGTTACGCCTTGCTTTGCTTGCAATTTGAACGTGCGATCCGCTATGCGATCTATATTGAGCGTGAAGATGCGTTTGCCTTGGAAATCGTCGGTTCCAAGCGAAAAGATGCACAGAAGCTCTTTGAGGACGTTCTGCGTTCCGAGCTTTCGCCGATCCATTTGCACGAGGTGGCATTCGATCAGCGTCAAGGCGAAGAAGTCTTGAATTTTTTTTGCTAAATCGCGGCAATTCTCTTTACTTTTCAAAAAAAATATGGTATAATACGATCAACCCATTCAAGAAAGGCTGCCGTGGAATACGGCAGAAAAGGAAGAGAACCCAATGAAGTGCCCCGCTTGCGGATTTGCAGATAGCAAAGTCATCGATTCAAGACCTGTGGAAGAGGGAAACAGCATCCGTCGCCGCAGAGAATGTCTTGCTTGTCAGAAACGATTCAATACCTTTGAAACCGTGGAAACCGTTCAGATTATCGTCACCAAGAAAAACGGAACGAAGGAGTTGTTTGATCGAACCAAGCTTTTGTCGGGACTTCTCAAGGCTTGTCAGAAGCGCCCCGTCAGTGCCGAAGAAATCGTCGGAGAGATTGAAAACGAAATTCAGAATTCGCTCACGACGGAAATTACCACGACAGAGATCGGAGAGCTCGTGATGAAGCATCTGAAAATGAAGGACGAGGTTGCCTACGTCCGCTTTGCGTCGGTGTACCGCGAATTCAAGGATATCGAAACCTTCCTCGCCGAGCTCAACCAGCTCAAACAACAGTAAAAAAGAATGCCCGAGTGCGATGCACTCGGGCAATTTTTACTTTTTACTACTTTTTACTTTGAAAGAACCTTGCGGTAATTCTTCTTACCTCTGCGGAAGACCTTTCCGTCCTTCAGATCGTCGGAGGAGAAGGTGGCGCGTACGTCGGTCAGCTTTTCACCGTCGACCGAAACACCGCCCTGCTCAATGGCACGTCTTGCTTCGGACTTGGTGGGGACGAGTCCTGCCTTGACGAGAATCGCACCGATGTCGATTTTTCCGTCGATAAAATCGTCAGCCGAGAGCTCGGTCTGGGGAATGTCGGCGTCAGCACCGGTACCGAACAGTGCCTTGGCACTGGCTTCTGCCTTCTGCGCCTCTTCTTCACCGTGAACGAGCTTCGTCAGCTCGAAGGCAAGAATTTCCTTGGCACGGTTGAGCTGTGCGCCTTCCCACTTGTCCATCGCGTCGATTTCCTCGAGGGGAAGGAAGGTCAGCATACGAATGCACTTGAGAACGTCGGAGTCGGCTACGTTTCTCCAATACTGATAGAAATCGTAGGGAGAGGTTTTTTCGGGGTCGAGCCAAACAGCACCCGACTGCGTCTTACCCATCTTCTTTCCTTCCGAGTTGAGAAGAAGGTTGATGGTCATAGCATACGCGTCTTTGCCAAGCTTGCGACGAATGAGTTCGGTACCGCCGAGCATGTTCGACCACTGGTCGTCACCGCCGAACTGCATATTACAACCCATTTCCTTGAAGAGATGATAGAAGTCGTAAGACTGCATAATCATATAGTTGAATTCAAGGAAGGAAAGCCCCTTTTCCATTCTTTGCTTGTAGCATTCAGCACGAAGCATATTGTTGACCGAGAAGCAAGCACCAACCTCGCGGAGAACCTCGACGTAGTTCAGATCCAACAGCCAATCGGCATTGTTGATCATCACTGCCTTGCCTTCCGAAAAGTCGATAAAACGGCTCATCTGCTTCTTGAAGCAATCGCAGTTGTGCTGAATGGTCTCGGGCGTCATCATCTGACGCATATCGGTTCTGCCCGAGGGGTCACCGATCATTGCCGTACCGCCACCAATGAGGGCGATCGGCTTGTTGCCTGCCATCTGTA
>JAZOSZ010000114.1:0-3043 GCA_045657365.1 Eubacteriales bacterium | reverse complement strand
GGCCCCATTCCAATCGCAAATTCTTTGACGGAAACACCGCAAAGTCTTGCCGTAAGAAAGTGTCCGAATTCGTGAATAAACACCAATACGCCGAACACCAACAACATCACGAGCAAATAAAACATAAAAATCCGTTCTCCTTGTTCTCTACTTTTCCCTAAGAACGTTCATTATTTTTGAGGACACAACATTCCTCTTGCCATTTCTCTTGCCTGACGGTCGAGTTGCAGAATTCCCGCAAGATCGTGTACCGAAGCCGCTGAATCTTTCAAATCGGAAACGACCGAAAGAACACTTTCGGTAATGGCATAAAACGGAATATTTCCACGAAGAAATTCCGCCACAGCCACCTCGTTTGCCGCATTCAGGACCGCAGGTAAAGCACCGCCTGTTCCAACGCAATCAATCGCGCACTGTAAGAGTGAAAAGGTTTTCATATCGGGTCTGGCAAAGCTCAGCTTTGAAACCTCAAACAAATCGAGTTCAGAAATTACGGCATCAGTTCTCTGCGGATAGGTTATTGCATACTGTGCACAAAGACGCATATCGGGTACTGACAACTGAGCGATCACACTGTTATCAATATATTCCACCATAGAATGTATTATACTTTCCCGATGAACGACCACTTGAATCTGCTCTGCTGATACGCCAAACAAATGTACCGCCTCGATAACTTCAAAGCCTTTATTCATTAAGGTCGCGGAATCAATCGTGATCTTCGCCCCCATTGACCAGGTCGGATGTGCAAGTGCCTCCTTCACCCCAATCGCACGAAGTTGATCCTTCGTGTAGCCGAAAAAGGGACCGCCCGACGCTGTCAGCCAAATGCGCTTTACTTCTTTTGGAACTCCTGATTTCAAACATTGGTAGATTGCACAGTGTTCGCTATCCACCGGCAGAATTTCCACTTTTTTTTCCTTCGCCTTTGTCATTACGATTTCTCCTGCTACCACAAGAGATTCTTTGTTGGCAAGTGCCAGACGCGCTCCCGAATCAATCACGGCAAGGGTCGGCAAAAGTCCCGCCTCGCCAATAATAGAATTCAAGACAACGTCGCGCTTTTCTTCGGCAATCATTTCGCAAATCCCGTCTGCACCCGCATAAACGTGAACGTCCGTATCCGCCAAGCGAACCTTTAATTCTTTCGCGGCGCTTTCGTCAGCCATTGCCACCGAACGAACGTGAAATTTTCTTGCTTGTTCTTCCACACGGGCATAATTCCGATGCGCGCTGATCGAGGTAACGTTCATCGCAAGGCGATCGGCAACATCAAGCGCTTGCTCTCCCACGGAACCCGTGGAACCGAGTACGGCTACATTTTTTTGCATTTCCTGCGGCATACGCATTCTCCTAAATCAACGAAAGTCCACTCAGCGTGGCAAACATACAGATCGCACAAAGTGCCAAGGATACGGCAAGAATCGAATCAAATCGATCCAACATACCGCCGTGTCCGGGGAAAATTTTTCCAAAGTCCTTGATTCCGTAATGACGTTTGATCACAGACATAATCAAATCTCCGATCTGAGAAACCAAAGAAATGATCACGCCGCTAACCAATAAGAACCAAAGATTTGCGTTTTGACCGAAGAATCGGTCAACGATAACCCCAAAAGCAAGGAAAGAAAGGGCGCAAAAAACAATACCGCCAATACTTCCTTCCACCGTCTTTTTGGGACTGACATCGGGAATCAATTTGTGTTTTCCAAACAAAAATCCGGTAAAATAAGCAAAGGTATCCGTAACCCACGCACCGAGGAAAATCAAAAGGTAGATGTATTTTCCCCCCTGAGGAAGATCTCTCACATACGTAATCGCAGTCATTGCGGCAATCACATACAGCGCCATAGCAAACATCGCAGCGGCATCGCCAAACGGAATTTTCCCGTGTGACCACACCACAAGAGCAAATAAATAAATAAGATAAATTGCCACCGAAATAAAGGCAATCAGTGCAAACGTCACACCGTTTTCAAGATAGCGCATCAAAAACGGAGCAACGACCGAAAATACGTACAGCGGAAGAATAACACTTCCCCGCTTTTCCATTTTGGTACACTTAAAAAGCTCATAAAGTGATACCAAAGAAATCAAAGAAACGGCAAGAGGAAACAAAACGGTATCCGAAAAAATCAACACGGGCAACAACAAAAGAATTGCAATGACTCCCGTAATTACGCGTTTTAACATACTTGCTTCCCCCATTAAACTCCGCCAAAACGGCGATTTCTCTGTTTAAAATTCTCCACAATATCGTCTACGTCTTTGGCGCTGAGATCGGGCCAAAGCTTATCGGTAAAATAAAATTCTGCGTACGCCGCTTGCCAAAGCAAGAAATTAGAAATCCGAAGATCTCCCCCCGTACGGACGATCAAATCCAGTTCAGGAGAATCTTTCGTATAAATTCTCTGCGAAATATCGTCTTCCACAACGTCTTTTTTTCCTTCTGCCACCAGTTGATTCACAGCATAAACAAGCTCACTGCGTCCTCCGTAATTCAAAGCAAGATTGCAGATATAGGTATTGTTGCGCGAACTTTCTTCAATTCGAAGCATTTTTTCACGCAAGGGTTGAGCAAACGGAGCTTTATCTCCCAAAAAAATAAAACGAACATCGTTTTCTTGCAATTCCTTTTCACAACGGTCAAGATATTCATCTAACAATTTCAGAATCGCGTTCACTTCTTTTTCGGGGCGCTTCCAGTTTTCCGTAGAAAAAACATAAAACGTCGCCGCTTTGATACCGAGCTCAAAGCAACGCTTCATTACCGTGCGGAATACATCGGCACCAAATTTATGACCATACTCCCGAGGCATTCCCCTCTTTTTTGCCCAACGACCGTTGCCGTCCATAATAAAGGCAATGTGCCCAATGGGACATTCTTCTGCCAACGCTTCTGTTTTTTTACTGTTTTTAGCCATTGACGTCTCTCCACTTCATAAAAATCGGGACGGGCAAAATACCCGCCCCTTATTACATAATGATTTTTGAGGTTAGATCTGCATAATTTCCTTTTCTTTTTTCGAGGTAATTCCGTCCA
>JAZOSZ010000113.1:0-4514 GCA_045657365.1 Eubacteriales bacterium | reverse complement strand
AGCGCTTGACGGCGTTACGATAGAGACCGATGCCCGCGGGAGCGGAAGTCTTACCGATAACGCGGGGTATATGCGCCTTCTCCTTAAGGCTGAGCTCGATTACAGCAGTGAGTGTGCCAGATGTCTTGCTCCGATAAACGGAGTTTTCTCTCTTGACTTTGAGCGCACGGTGGTTACCGAAGGAACGCTGACCGACGAGAGGCTCGAGGAGCTGGAGGACGAGTACGTTGTTCTGAACGACGGAAAGCTCGACGTGGACGAGGCACTCAAGGAGGAGCTTCTCTTGGGATTCCCCCTGAGATTCCTCTGCTCTGAGGACTGTCCCGGTCTTTGCCCCAAATGCGGAAAGCCGAAAAGGGACGGTGACTGCGGTTGCTCTGATCACGAGATCGACCCGCGACTTGCCGTGCTGAAAAACTTTTTCGTTGACGATAGCGAAGCGGAAAACAATTAATTTATATAGAATGAAGTGTTACACACGATCAAGGAGGTGTAGATCATGGCAGTACCGAAGAAGAAAGTATCGAAGGCTCGCAGAGACAAAAGACGTTCCAATAACTGGAAGCTCGTCCTGCCCGGCTTCAGCAAGTGCCCCAAGTGCGGCGAATTCGTAAGAAACCACCGCGTATGCAAGGCTTGCGGATATTACGACGGCAAGGAAGTGCTCAAGGTTGAGAGCAAATAATTTCTAAGAGAGCGGCTTTGCCCAGATGCGAAGCCGCCTTTCTTTTCCTTGGGGGGAACTTATGAAACAAATTTTCTTTCGCGGAGCGCTCCTTCTTTTCCTCGCTTGCGCGCTCGTATCCTGTTTGTCTTCCTGCCGAACCGACGGGGAAACCGAGACGGACGGCGTGAGCTACGACGATGCGCTTCTTGACGAATCGATCCAGCCCTTTCCCTATACCGATCTGACGGTAACGCTTTCTTCGGCAGACGCCTTGAAGAGCGAAGCGGTCTGGGAAGTACTTCTTCGCAGTGCCGAGGTCATTTCGTATCCCGAGGAGGCGGTCGAATATTACGCGGAACAGCGCAGAGATACCTACCGTTACTATGCCGAGAAGAACGATTGGAGCTATGCACAGGCGCTTGAATTTTTTGGTGCGAGTGAGGAATCGATTCTTACCGAGGCACGCGAGATGGTCAAGGGGGATCTTGTCTACCGTTATATTGTGAAGGACGCGGGCATTACGCTGTCCGAGGACGAGAAAGCGGCGCAGCTTGACCGCTACGTCAAAAAATTTTCCGAGGACTACGGCTATACCGAGGACTACGTGACCGAGAATATGACCGAACTGATCTATGACGCGATGCTTTATGATAAAACGATGGAGTATCTGATCGTAAACAATACCTTTGTTCAAAAATAAGTTCTTGGTTTACTACTTCGCCCAAGATCCTTCGCGGCGCCGCCCCGTTGTCATTCTCGAGCGAAGCGAAGAATCTCGGGGCGGCTTGCTCGAGGATGACACCTCTCGGTGTCGGGCGAGGGCATATTGGCAAATCTGATAAAAATTCAAAATAGAAAGAAACAACTATGAAAATTCTTACCATCGGTGACGTGGTCGGCGCGAAAAGCGTGGAATATCTCACCGAAAAGCTTTGGAAAAAGAGAAGTGAGCTTTCTGCCGACCTCGTGGTGGTCAATGGCGAAAACGCGACCGACATTTACGGCTGCTCTCCCGCACACGCGCAGGAAATTCTGGCGGCAGGTGCCGATCTGATGACGCTTGGCAATCACGCCTTTGGCAGACGCGACCTCTGTGAGATGCTCGGAACAAGCGAGGTGATCATTCGCCCCGCCAACTATCCGCCCTTGGCTCCCGGCGGGGGATACACCTATCTGCACGTCGGCGGTTGGCGGATTCTTTGTCTGAATATTATGGGAACGGCGCTGATGGAGTCGCTTGCCTGTCCCTTTACGACGGTGGATCGGATTCTCGAACGCGAGGCGGGGAGATACGATTTTGCACTGATGGATATTCACGCCGAAGCGACCTCGGAAAAAATCGCGCTTGCGCGGTATTTTGACGGACGGATTCACGTGATGTTCGGTACGCATACTCACGTTCCGACTGCCGACGAGCAGATTCTGCCTCGCGGCAGCGGATACATTACCGATCTCGGTATGGTGGGTGCGAGGGAGAGCATTGTCGGCGCGGATATTACCGCCGTGACCGAGCGTTGCCGCACGAAAATGGGCGGACGGCTCAAGGTTGCCACGGGCGAGATCGTCGCCGAGGGCGCTCTCTTTACCCTTGATACGAATACGAAAAAAGTGACCTCGGTGCAGAGAATTCGGTTTTGAGAAGGAGTTTTGTGATGAACGATTCCCTTAACACATATTCGACGGCGGCGCTGGCGTATCTCGGTGACGTTGTGATCGAGCTTCTGGTGCGCGAGCACCTTGTGAAGCGCGGATTTTCCTCGTCGGCGAAGCTCAATAAAAAAGCGCTCGATTTCGTCCGCGCGCCGATGCAGGCGGAAGCGATGAAGAAGCTGTTGCCGCATCTGTCCGAGGAAGAGAACGCCGTCTTTCACCGAGGACGCAATATCGGTCACACCAACACTCCCAAGTCCGCGACCGTGGCGGAATACCGCGCGGCAACGGGAATGGAAGCGCTCTTCGGCTACCTGCATCTGGCGGGGAGAGAAGAGCGAATGCGCGAGCTGTTTTTGCTTGCGTATGGCGAAAAGCTGGAGCTAAAGTAAATATAAGAGGAATATTATAAAAACCCTCTCCGTCAGGCTCCGCCTGCCACCTCCCCCGGGGTGGGAGGCTTTGGACAAAGCCGATTCCTTGTGCGTTCGGTTGCACAAAAGGCTCGCCCTTTGGGAGAGCTCCCGTCGTAGACGGGTGAGAGGGTGAACCAAATCAAAGCAAACATAAACTTAAAATATTTATTGAGAAAGGAATACCACCATGACCAATCCCGTAATTAAAATTACCGTCAGAGATTTCGGCACGATGACTGCCGAGCTCTATCCCGAAAAAGCACCCAAGACGGTTGCCAACTTTTTGAAGCTGATCGAGGAAGGCTTCTTTGAGGGACTCATTTTCCACCGCATCATCAAAGGCTTTATGATTCAGGGTGGTGGATACACCGAATCGATGGAGGACAAGGACTGTGATTCGATTCGCGGAGAATTCAAGGCAAACGGCTTTATGCAGAACGACCTCAAGCACACCCGCGGCGTGCTTTCGATGGCGCGTACCTCGGATCCCGATTCGGCGTCCTCGCAGTTCTTCGTGATGCACGAGGATGCTCCCCACCTCGACGCGCAGTACGCAGGCTTTGGTAAGCTCACCGACGGTTACGACGTTCTTGACGCGATCGCAAACGTGAAGACGGGTTCGCTCGGCTGGTATATGCAGGACGTCCCCAAGACGCCCGTGGTCATCGAGAAGATGGAAGTGATCTCGAAGTAAGGAATGTATAAAAAGCATCTCCCTTTGGGAGAGGTGGATTGCGAAGCAAGACGGAGAGGGTTCTTTGACTTGACTCCCTCTCAGTCGCTTTGCGACAGCTCCCCCGAGGGGGGAGCCTTTTTTATTTGCTTAAAAATGTTTTTATGCAAAAATTCATCACTCAAATTTTTCGTCGAATCTTGACATACTTTCGGAAATATGGTAAAATATAGGTGCTAAAAGGGGAAAATACCTCAAAATATCGTTATGGAGCTTTCATCGATGAAAAAATTTGACATATCCACGCTGATCATTTCGCATATTTCCAATATTTACCGCCATACCGTCGAGGAAGACGCCGAGTCGACCTCAGTTGCCGAGCATTCCTTGCTGATCATCAAACAGAAGGGCCGTTCGGTCTATACCGTGGGCAAGAACGAGCTTGTTGCCGACCCCGATCATATCGTCTATCTTCCCGCGGGAACCGAATATTCGCTGTACGTCGATCGCGAGGGCGCTTGTTGCGTGATGGAATTCGATACGGCAGGAGACGCGGGCGAGTTCTGCTCTTTCTTCATCGGAGAGGACGAGGAGATTGCCGCCAGTCTGAAAACCATTCTTTATTATTGGAATCTGCGCGGTCCCGCGTACCACTCGAAGTGTCTCTCGGAGATTTACAATCTTCTGACGCAGATCTCGAATATTCAAGCCTACGCCTATTCGCTGGCGGGCAAATATCAGCTCATTCACCGCTCGGTCAGCTTTATTGAGAAGAATTATAAAAATCCTAATCTCTATACTCCGATGCTGGCGAAAATGTCGGGCATCGGCGAGACCTATTACCGCAATATCTTTCTTGCCGTTTTTGGCGTAGCTCCTACGCGCTATATCCAGAATTACCGCATTGAGAAAGCAAAGGAACGCCTCGTGAGTACCTCGGATTCGGTGGATAAGATCGCTACCTCGGTCGGCTTTGCCAACGCCTCGTATTTCTGCAAGGTCTTTAAAGCACAAACAGGTATGACCCCCTCGGAATTCGCTGAAAAGGGAAAGCGAATTGGATAAGATGGGGGACGCGCCCTACTTTTCTTTTGGAAAAGAAAAGTAG
>JAZOSZ010000112.1:0-2658 GCA_045657365.1 Eubacteriales bacterium | reverse complement strand
GAAGGTATGTACGGTAATATTTTCGGGAGTAAGCTGTAAAATCTGATCCATTGTCGTCGAAAAGCGTCGGAAATTATCTCCGGGCAATCCTGCGATCAAATCGACGTTCACCGTAGGAATTTGCGCCCGTCTTGCGTCTTCAAAGGCGCGGAAAAATTCTTCTACCGAATGATTTCTACCAATGCCGCACAAAACCTCATCACAAAGGCTTTGCGGATTTACGCTGACACGCGTAACTCCGTATTCCTTGGCAATCGACAGTTTTTCTTCATTAATGGTATCAGGGCGTCCCGCTTCCATAGTGTATTCGTCCAACTTGGTTACGTCGGTCAGCGTCGAAATATACGAAAGAAGATCCCGAATCTGCGCCTCGTCTAAAATGGTCGGTGTTCCTCCGCCGATATAAATTGTACGAACCGAAAGTCCCAAACGGTTGATCGTTTCAAAATTGGCACGAATATCCTCTTTTAAGCGTACCAAATACTGCGGAATCAGGCTCAGGAGTCTTTTGGAAGTGTATGATACAAAGGAACAATAGGTGCATCTTGAAGGACAAAATGGGATAGAAATATACACGCTGCAATCCTTTGCCGAAGGCTCCCCTACAATTCGCTTTTCTGTCAATGCAATGTCGGTCGCCAAAGCGGCTTTTTTGGGAATCACCAAATAGTCGGTATTCAGAATTTTTTTCACTCTCGTTTTACTGATTCCCGCATTGAGAAGCTCCGACGCTACTTTGGACGGACGGACACCAATCATCATTCCCCACGCGGGACGGTATCCGATCCGCTCGCCCAGTGCCGCCAATACCGCACCGCCAACTGCCAATTTCAACGTTCTTTCCGGCGTTCTGTAGTCATTTTGCTCCGCTGTATATTCCCGCTCACAGCACTCACCTTTCCAATCAATCCGTGCCAGTGCGTAGACCGATCCTTCCCGTTCTTCCGAACGAACGTACAGTACGGGTGAATCTTCCGTTTCATATTCGCTTTCCTTCTGACCGAATCGTTCTCCCGGAAAAAAGATCATCGCAAGCGTTTGTACGTAATATTTATTGATTGGAGAATCCAATATGATCTTCATACTCTCTTCCTTACTCTTTCTTTTTACTTTCCTGCGAGTAGCACCTTACTGTCCATTGTGATCGTTACAGGTCCGTCACACGTCATTTCGATTTCCATATGAGCACCAAAAACACCAAGACCGACCTGACGGCACTCGCGCTGACAATGATCCGCAAAATATCGGTACAGACGGTCTGCTTCTGCGGGTGCCGCCGCCCCCATATAATCGGGACGCTTTCCCTTTTTATAGGACGCCAGCAACGTAAAATTGGAAACAATCAGCATTTCCCCGTCGATATCTTTTAAGGAAAGATTCATTTTGTCGTTTTCATCGCAAAAAATCCGAAGGTTGACGATTTTTTCGGCAAGAGCATCCGCATCTCGTTCCGTGTCCCCCACGGCAACGCCCAAAAGAACGCAAAGACCTTCTTCACAAGTACCCGAAAGGATGCCCTCGGCGTATACCTTTGCTTTTTTTACTCTCTGAATGACCGCGATCATACCGAATCTCCTTTGTTTTTATCTTTTATGAAAATCCTCTTACTACGTCAATAACACCGTTGATCGCACGCAAGCGCGATACAATGGAATGATAGTGCTCTACATTTTTACAACTGATCTTCAGGTTAATAATAGAATCGTCAGGAGTTGCGCCTGCCACAGAATTGATTTGAAGCAAAAATACACGCATATCCGACAGTGCGACCGAAATATCAGCTACAATACCGAGACGGTCCTTCACGTGCACGGTGATCTGCGCTTCATACATACTCTGATCGGAGGAAGCGTCACCCTTTTCCCAATGTGCTTCCACCCAGCGCGTAGCATTTTCGGGATTTTCCTTGCCCTGAATCACATTCGGACAGTCGGTTTTGTGAATGGAAATTCCAAAACCTTTGGTAATAAATCCAACAACCTCATCTCCGGGCAATGGATTACAGCAACGGGCAAATTTAACCTGACAGCCGCGTTCACCGTCGACCACAATACCGCCGCCGGAACGAACCGTCTTGGAAGGCGAAACCGTTTTGACTTGTTCCACGGTAATCGGTTCTGCCGCTTCGGCCTCAAGAGCTTCGAGATTTCTCTCGTACTCATCTCTGAGTTTTCCTGCAAGCTTGCCCATTGAAATTCCACCGTAGCCGAGCGTATTGTAAAGATCGTCCGCACTCATAAAGCCAAGCCGCTTTCCGACGGCGGCAACCATTTCGTTCCGCTTGGAGTCGGTCGTTGCTTTGGCAAATTTTCGAAATTCCGCTTCAATCATTGCTTTACCGGCGATGATATTGTCAGCTCTCTTTTCTTTTTTAAACCAGCTTCGGATTTTTGTTCTGGCTTCACTTGTTTTTACAATGGTAAGCCAGTCGCGACTCGGTCCCTTGGAGGCAGAGGACGTCAGAATTTCGACAATATCTCCCGTTTCGGGAGCACGATCGATCGGAACGATCATTCCGTTGATTTTCGCACCGATCATCGAATTACCTACCCCCGAATGAATCGAATACGCAAAGTCAATCACCGTGGATCCCTGCGGCAAAGCAATAACGTCGCCCTTAGGCGTAAACACAAAGGTTTCATCGTGGAAAATATCGGT
>JAZOSZ010000111.1:0-2331 GCA_045657365.1 Eubacteriales bacterium | reverse complement strand
GGTCGGAAACTGGGCGGGCGTTACCGTCGACAAAAAGGAGCATCCGATAAAGAATGCGTACTGCAAGGGAAGTGAAGAGCTTATCGCCGTTGACCTTCCCGGCGCATATTCGATGTCTCCGTTCACGTCGGAGGAAAGCGTTACCAGCGAATACGTAAAGAATGAAAATCCCGACGCGATCATCAATATCGTCGACGCGACGAATCTGAGCCGAAGCCTGTTCTTTACGACACAGCTCCTCGAACTCGGCATTCCCGTCGTCGTTGCCCTCAACAAGAGCGACGTCAATCGAAAAAAGGAAAATAAGATTGACGCAAAGCTCCTTTCCGAAAAGCTCGGCTGTCCCGTCGTGGAGACCGTGTCCAGCCAACGGAAGGGAATGAAAGAAATCGTGGACGCGGCGGTAGCGTTGCTCGGAAAGGGACAGACGGCTCCGTATACGCAAAGCGGAATTGATCTGACCGATAAGCACGCGGTGGAAGAAGCCGACAGAGCGCGTTTCGCTTTTGTCAACGGGATCGTTGCAGAGGTTGAGGTGCGAAAGACGCATACCAACGAAAAGAATTTTCAGGATAAAATCGACGCGGTGCTCACGAATAAATGGGTCGGAATTCCGATTTTTGCCGTGGTGATGTTCCTCGTCTTCCAGATCTCGCAGGCGTGGGTCGGCGAATGGCTTGCCAACGGCTTGGATTTTGGCGACACCCACCTATGGGGTCTTGTCGACTGTATCGGTTGGTTCAAGGGAATCGTCGAGGGTTGGCTTGACGGCGCTCATATTCTGTTGCAAGCGATCGTTCTGGAAGGTCTGATCGAAGGCGTTGCCGCCGTCGTCGGATTCTTGCCCCTCGTGATGGTGATGTATTTCCTCATCGCGCTTCTCGAGGACTGCGGCTATATGGCGCGTGCCACCGTGGTACTCGACCCGATCTTCAAAAAGGTCGGACTTTCGGGAAAATCGGTCATTCCGTTCGTCGTTGGCACGGGGTGTGCCGTTCCCGGTGTGATGGCGTGCCGTACGATCCGCAACGAACGCGAGCGCAGAGCCACGGCAATGCTTGCACCCTTTATGCCGTGCGGTGCCAAGCTTCCCGTCATTGCACTCTTTGTCGGTGCTTTCTTCCCGAAACACGGTTGGGTGGGAACGCTGATGTATTTTCTCGGTATCGTGATTATTTTGCTTTGCGCCCTGCTTGTCAAAGCAATGACAGGAAGCCGAAAGAAAAAATCCTTCTTCATTATGGAACTTCCCGAGTATAAAGGACCTTCCGTCAAGAAGGCGGCACTCTCGATGTGTCAGAGAGGCTGGTCGTACATTGTAAAGGCGGGAACAATCATTCTCGTTTGTAACTTCGTTGTATATATGATGCAGACCTTCAACTGGAGATTGGAAATGGTCGACGATCCTTCGCTCTCGATTCTCGCAAGTATCGGAACGCCTGTGGCGTACGTGATCGCGCCCGTCATCGGTATTGTGGCGTGGCAGTTTGCGGCGGCGGCAGTCACGGGCTTTATTGCCAAGGAATGCGTCGTCGGAACGCTGGCGACCTGCTTTGCGTTTGAGAGACTTCTCGACGAGGAGATGATTGAGCTTGCCGAAGGCGCAGACGCGCTCGGCGCGGCAAGTGCGATGGGAATCGGCTCGGTCGCGGCACTTGCTTTCCTTGTATTCAATCTCTTTACGCCTCCTTGCTTTGCGGCAATCGGAGCGATGAACTCGGAGATCAAGAGTAAAAAGTGGCTCTTCGCAGGCATCGGACTGCAATTCTCGGTGGGTTATACGCTTGCTTTCCTTACGTTCTTCTTCGGAACGCTCTTTACGGGCGGCTCGTTCGCTGCCGTTTGGATGCCGATCGTCGGTTGGGCAATCGTTGCGGCAATCGTTGCGATTTATACGGGGATCATTCTTCGTAAGAACCGTGAGTTCAGAAAGGAACGTACGGTATGACACTGACAGATTGGATCGTGATCGGTGTCATCGCACTCATCGTTCTCGGAGCGGTCGCGTATATCGTGCGGGCAAAGATGAGGGGACAGAAGTGCATTGGCTGTCCCGACAGTAAGAGCTGTAGCGGAAAATGCGGCGCATGCTCTTGCGACTGTCACGAAAAAAACGAAAACGAATAAGAACGAATCAAAAAACAGCTCTTTGCTTCGGCAAAGAGCTGTTTTTGTGTGAGAGAGGTTCTCGAAAAGAAAAGTGATTTAACATAAGTTGATGCCCCATAACGAAAAAAGCGCAGCTGTGAAACAATCACGGCTACGCTATTTTGTTGGAATTTTGCATTACTTTTTCGTAGGGACCGGCGTCCTCGACGGTCCGTCCTGACC
>JAZOSZ010000110.1:0-1885 GCA_045657365.1 Eubacteriales bacterium | reverse complement strand
CCTTGTTGCCACGCCGATCGGAAATCTTTCCGATCTGAGCGAGCGCGCCGTCAAGGTGCTCTCCGAGGTCGATTTTATTGCGGCGGAGGATACGAGAAATTCTCTGCGTCTTCTGACGCACCTCGGCATTTCCAAGCCGATGGTATCCTACCACGAGCACAACCGACGCGAGCGCGGCGAAGAGATTTCAGACCGTCTTTTGGCGGGAGAGTCCTGCGCGCTTGTGACCGACGCGGGTACGCCTGCGATCTCTGACCCTGGGGAAGATCTCGTTGCCCTTTGCGCGGAGCGTGGAATCCCCGTGACCTCGATTCCCGGCGCGTGTGCCTTTGTGACGGCGCTGACGCTGTCGGGACTTCCCACGGCGCGCTTTACCTTTGAAGGCTTCCTACCCGTTCCCAAAAAGGAGCGTCGGGAGCGCCTTGCGGTGTTGGCAAAAGAGGAGCGAACCTTTCTCTTGCACGAAGCGCCGCACAAGCTCGTCCGTACGCTGACCGACCTTTTGGACGTGCTTGGCGGAGAGCGGAGAATTGCGCTCTGCCGTGAGCTGACCAAGCTCAACGAAGAAATTTTGCGTACGACGATTGCGGGCGCTCTTGCGTATTATGTGGAAAGAGAGCCGCGCGGCGAGTACGTTCTCGTCATCGAGGGCGGCGTGGCGAAAGCAGACGAGTCAACGCCGAGCGCGTCGGTGGAAGAAACGGTGGCGGCGTATCTTGCCAAGGGAATGAGCCGAAACGAGGCAGTGAAGGCTACGGCAAAGGAGCTCGGACTTTCGAGAAATGAAGTTTACGCGCGCACCATTGGGCAGGATTCATAAAAATTCCTCGTGGCATTTTGCAATTTTATACGGAAAAAATGTTGCTTTTCTTCTTCAAATGTGATATGATATAATATGTTAAATTTTGAAATGATATTTTGAAAGGATATAGAACTATGGAAAAGATGAAAGTCGGCGTCGTTGGCGCTACGGGTATGGTTGGTCAGAGATTTCTGACGCTTCTCGAAAACCACCCTTATTTTGAAGTTACCGCTCTTGCGGCATCTGCCCGTTCGGCAGGAAAGACCTATCGCGAGGCTGTGGGTGAGCGTTGGAAGATGAAGACGCCGATGCCCGAAAAATATGCGGATATGGTCGTGATCGACGCGGCACAGATCGAAGAGGTAGGAAAGCTTGTTTCTTTCGTTTTCTGCGCGGTTGATATGAAGAAGGACGAGATCAAGGCACTGGAGGAAGCGTATGCGAAGGCAGAGATCCCCGTGGTTTCGAACAACTCGGCAAACCGTTGGACGCCCGACGTTCCTATGGTAATTCCTGAAATCAACGACGCGCATCTTGCCGTCATTGAGGCACAGAGAAAGCGTCTTGGCACGAAGCGCGGCTTTATTGCCGTCAAACCCAACTGCTCGATTCAGTCCTACGTTCCCGCACTCACGCCTCTGCGCAAGTACGGCATCAAGGAAGTCGTTGCCACGACCTATCAGGCAATTTCGGGGGCAGGTAAGACCTTCAAGGAATGGCCCGAGATGATCGACAACATCATTCCTTACATTGGCGGGGAAGAAGAGAAGAGCGAGCAGGAGCCTTTGCGCGTTTGGGGTAAGGTGGAAAACGGTGAGATCGTCAAGGCGGAAGAACCCGTGATCACCACCCAGTGTATCCGCGTTCCCGTTTCGGACGGTCACACGGCGGCAGTGTTCGTGAAATTTGAAAACAAGCCCACCAAGGAGCAGATTCTCAAGGATTGGGCAGAGTTCTCGGGCAAGCCTCAGGAACTCGGTCTGCCGAACGCTCCCGAGCAGTTCATTACCTATTTTGAGGAAGACAACCGTCCTCAGGCGGCGCTTGACCGCGACATTTACGGCGGTATGGGTGTGACCGTGG
>JAZOSZ010000109.1:0-4897 GCA_045657365.1 Eubacteriales bacterium | reverse complement strand
TGAACATCTCCGCATTTAGAGCACGTGAGTGTCTTAATACCGTCAGCAGTACAGGTTGCATGAATCGTGATAGCGGCTACGTAGGCGTGTTCCCACTCCACAGCACCAAACACCTCATAATCACAGCTCTCGCAGTATGTTCTCTGAACAAAACCGCAATCATTGGAAGGATTATCATCGGGGTGCTTCTCTGTTTTCGTGCTATGTCCGTTTGCACTTCCCACCGATTCCTCATAAGCATCTCCACAGTGAGAACATTTGTAGGTATTTACCGCAGCCTCTGTACAGGTCGCTGGCGTTGTGCCTCCTATACCGTAATTATGTCCCAGCGCATCCTCGGTCGCTTCGCACCCTTCAACGATACAACTGCGCCCCTCGGTACAGGTGATCACATCCTTATCCCATGTATGTTCTCCTGCTGCAGCCACCTCGTTTGCAACATGACTCTCATCGCAGTTGTCACAGGAATAGGTGGTGTAGCCGTTTTTAGCACAGGTCGGAGGCACAACTACAATCGCACCCTCATTTTCGTAGCGGTGACCGCCCAAAGATCTGATAACCTCACTCTTAACCTCGCCGCAGACATCACAAATATAACGCTGCGCACCATCCACGGTACAGGTCGCAGGGATTACCTCTCCAACCTGCCATTGATGCTCAGGCTCTGCGCCGTATTCCGACTTACAGAATTCACATTCCGCCTTAGCAACACAAGTCGTCTCACCGCCCGTACAATTCGCGATATAGCTAGCACCACAACCATTATCACACGATACGGTATGAGTTCCATTACCCAAAGAAGCATATGAATAAGCATGCCCCAAATTAGGAACCGCAACAGAGGCTAGAACATTCTTGCCGGCATCAAAGTTCTTAGAACAAACAGAGCAGTGAAAATGTCCAATAACACCCTCTTCCTCGCATGTTGCGGGGATTTCTTCATTCCACTTCCCAAAGACATGATCCACTTCGGGAAGAATGATGGACATCATAGCATTCTTGTTTGCATCAAAATTCTTAGAACAAACAGAACAGTGGAAATGTCCGACGACACCCTCACTCATGCAAGTTGCAGGGGTTTCCTCAATCCATTTTCCATAAGTGTGGCCGATGGCAGGAATCTCAAGAGATGTTAGAACCTTTTTATCAGCATCAAACTTTTTATCACAAACGGAACAACTATAGTACCCACGAGTTCCCTTTGTTTCGCATGTTGCCGGAATCTCCGCAGTCCATTCCCCGTAACAGTGTCCAGGTGCATCTGAGTCTACCGCGCCACACTTTGAGCAGTGTCTTGCTTCTGTGCATGATCCGCCTGCCCAACTGTGTTCCTCGGTTTCGCCAAAGGACGCACCGCAGATGTCGCAGACTGCCAACTTGGCACAATCGGTACGTTCGCCTTGATGCCCCAGAGCATCTCCCTCAGTTTCATAGCAGATCTCACACCTTTTGGGTTGTGTGCAATTTGCATCGTTCCATTTATGATTGCAATCATTGTTGGCACAAGCGGTCAGACCCAAAAGTCCGCCGATAACAATCAACAACGCCAGCATATAACCATATGTTCTTCCTTTGTTTCTCATGAGATACCTCCTCAAAAATTGTTTTTAAAAATAAAAACTACGCATTCCGAGCAAATGTCAAATTTTATGAAGGACGGTCTAAACCTCGGGAAACGTAGTCTCATGATTGTCCTGATCGGCCCATGTGGAATATTACCATTTGTGACATATGCAGGCGTAATCATTCCAATTATATCACTGTAAAGTTTTTCTGTCAATATGTTTCGGAAAATTGGTACATTTTTGTATACAAATATAGAGGACAAACAGGAAGATCACAGAGCGCAACCAATCAACACACAACTATTTCTGTACATATAGAGGATATCATACAACTGTCCAAAACACCCATAACTCAAAAGTGTTCGACACTTGCATGATTTTCGTTCCACTACTTGAATGGCATAAAATCACCTCCAGTAGTGGTATTATAGGGCAGGATTCTTTCGGCTCGACAAGATGTGTTCGAGGAAACACCATCGTCCCAAAACAAAAAGAACGCAAAGAAATGCGTGCTACAAGTTTTTTATGTTCGTATGGGATTGCAAGGGATTTTTCGACTATGAAAATGAAAAAAGTCCTTGAAAATCAAGGACTTTTTCTGGCGGAGAAGGAGAGATTTGAACTCTCGCGCCGGTATTCCCGGCCTACACCCTTAGCAGGGGCGCCTCTTCGGCCAACTTGAGTACTTCTCCGTATGTACCCTGCAAGCCGCCGTTTTTCAAACTTGCCTAATTATTATACCCCATTTTCTTCTATTTGTCAATATCTTTTTTCATTCTTTTTCATCTTCTTTATGATCTTTTTCGTCTTTCTTCCGAAATACGATCAATTTACTGACGAAATAATTCGCCACGATCACCACGATCGATGAAATCAGCTTTGCCCAGATTCGTGAGGAAAGCTCGAAATCGTGTCCAAACAGCTCAAAGCTCGGGCCGCGATAATGCAGCAAATCATCAAACAGCGCAATCACACCGAGGTTCACCCCAACCTCTAAAAAGTAGGTCAGCACACGCGAAGAGCAAAAGATACCAAACTGCCTCGTCGCCGCCCGTGCGCCGTGCTCAGCTTCGCGGAACACCCATTTTTTGTTGGTCGTAAAGGTCACGACGATTCCGACGATCCACTGCGCCGTACTTCCCAGCACGTCGAGAACCGCCGTCGGATCTCCGTTTTCATCGTGGAACAGAAGCACGCCGAAATGAAGCGTAAGATACCACGCAAGCAAAGAGCAGACGGTCGTTATTCCGCCAAACGCAAGATATAGAATTAGCTGTTTTTTACGAACGATATACCGTTTTACTGCGTCTGCGACTTTGCTCATCGGAGTTCTCCTTTCGCTGTCGTTACTGTTTTCCTTTGATCTTCTCTGCGTACTGTCTGGAAGCTTCTTCCATTTTGTTATCCCCAAACCGATAATACTTTTTGTTTTTCAGGTCTTCGGGCAGATACTGTTGATTGACGTAATGATTCGGAAAATCGTGCGGATATTGATACCCCTTGAAAAGCGGGCTCTGCAAATGAGGCGGAACGACGCGTCCTCTTCCCTGCTCCACGTCTGCCATCGCTTCGTTGATCGCCATATACGCCGAATTGGATTTTGGCGAGGTGGCGAGCAAAATGGCGGCATTGGCAAGAGGGATTCTGGCTTCGGGCATTCCAAGCTCCTTTGCCGATTCACAACAGGCGCGCGTAACAACGGCTGCCATAGGGTAAGCAAGACCGATATCCTCACTGGCAATGACCTGCAATCTTCGGCAAACCGCGATCAGCTCACCGAGAGAGAGAAGCTTTGCGACGTAAAATGCCGCGGCATCGGGGTCGGAGCCTCGAATCGATTTTTGCAGGCAGGACATCAGATCGAAATGGGTATCGTCATCGAAATTGCCGACTCGGACGTTGAATCCGTCAACGATTTCTTTGGTAATCTCCCCATCTGCCGCAAAAAAGGAATTCTCCAAGAGAACGATTGCGTGACGCACGTCTCCCGACGTGGAGCGCGCAATATAGGTCAGAACCTCATCGTCAGCCACCTTTTCCGTCTTCTGCTCCCCATTCAGATAATCCACCGCGCGACGAAGCGCCACGATACAATCCTCGGGCGCCACGGGCTTGAATTCAAAGAGCGAGGAACGCGAAATAATGGCATTATAAATATAGAAATGCGGATTTTCAGTTGTTGACGTAATCAGCGTTACACGTCCGTCTTCGATATATTCGAGGAGCGCCTGCTGCTGTTTTTTATTAAAATATTGAATCTCGTCGATATACAGAAGAATTCCGCCCGTACAAAATACGTTATTCGTGCTGGACAGAATATCCTTCACATCGGAAAGGCTCGCCGTCGTTGCATTCAGGCGGTGAAACACCATTCCCGATTCGCGCGCGATAATTTCCGCCGCCGTCGTCTTTCCCGTACCGGGGGGACCGTAAAAGATCATATTGGTCACCCGTCCCGAAGAAATCATTCTTCGGACGACGCCGTTTGTTCCAAAAAGATGCGCTTGTCCGACGATTTCGTCAAAGCTTTTCGGGCGAAGCGCCTCTGCCGTTCTGATATTTGTCATTCGTTTTATCCTTCTCGTTTACTTTTTCCAAAGGTCACACGATTTTGTCGTTGGAAGACGCCGCCGACTTCATCGTTCCGACGAAATCGTCCACGAGTCCCATCAGCCGAGGAAGCACGAGCAAAAGTACAATCAGCGCAACAAACAACAAAACCAGCAAAAGCACGAGTGCGCCAATCGACGTTCCTTTTTTGTCGAACTTGACGTTTGCCATATCCCTGTATTCCTCGGGAATATAAAAATGATGTACTTTGGGATCCACACGGAAGATTGCGGCACGAAGTTTCCTTGCTTTTTTCGCGTTTTCTTCCGCGCAAGCTTTTTCTTCTTGTTCTTTCAAGAATTCGTCCTCTTCCCGACAGCGAACGACTCGTCGAAGCGACACGTTGCCCCGAAATGCGTGAGCCAAAAACCAATTTTTAGCCAATCCAAGCTCCGCCAACGTTTTGGCGGAATCCGCCGAGGTCGCCCCCTCGGAGAGAAGCTTTCGCACAGGAGCGCCAAGTACGCGCTTGGTAAAGACGCTTGCCACCAAAGCAATCGCAATTCCGATGAAAAGTCCGACAACGATCAACGGAACGGAAATCATCGAGCCTGACGAAAGGTGTTCGTAATTCCCCTCGCTCAAAAAAGCCTTCTGAAAAGAAGTCCACAGATTCATAAACTATCTCCCTTGCGTTGAAAAATAGGGTTGGTTAGTTAAAGCTAACCAACCCTATTCCTTTTTTACTTTTTAATGATATCGCAACCGACGTACTTGCGAAG
>JAZOSZ010000108.1:0-6061 GCA_045657365.1 Eubacteriales bacterium | reverse complement strand
TTGAACGCCCAATCGCCAATGCTTGTGACGCCATTACCAATCGTAACGCTCGTCAAGTTACTGCATAGATAGAACACCTCAAAACCAATGCTCGTGACGCTGTTTCCGAGCGTAACGCTCGTCAAGCTATCGCAATATCCGAACACAGAATTGCCAACGCTCGTGACGCTGTCGGGAATCGTGATACTCGTCAAGCTATCGCAATTATAGAACGCGCGTCCGCCAATGCTCGTAACGCTGTCGGGAATCGTAACGCTCGTCAAGCTACTGCAACCATAGAACGCAGAACCGCCAATGCTCGTGACGCTGTCGGGAATCGTAATGCTCGTCAGGCTAGTGCAACCCGCGAACGCATTTGTGCTAATGCTCGTAACACTGTCGGGAATCGTAATGCTCGTCAAGTTATTGCAATCAGAGAACGCAGAATACGCAATCGTCTTCGTTCCACTCTTGATATCGTAAGCACCCGAAATCGTCTCTTTTGCTTTGATCAAATGATTGCCAATGTATAATATACCATTTTCCCAGTTATTTTCATTATTGTAATATGCAGAATCAGAGAACGCAGAATAACCAATACTCGTGACGCTGTCTGGAATCGTAATGCTCGTCAGGTTATCACAGCCAGAGAACGCATACTCTGCTATCCTTGTAACAGCTATATCTTGATAGCTTGGGGGGATAACAATATTCGCATCGGTTGCCGTTCCTTTCAACACCTCATAAGTACCGTCTTCCAATAATCGATATGCTAAGCCTTCCGTTGGAATCAGCATAGGACGCTCTGCGTACGTCGTATAATCACAGCGTGAACAGGTCACGTAGGCGTCCCAACCACTCTCGGTATAGGTCGGCGCTTTTGCTTCGTGCTCGATTTCATCGTGACCAAGCGCCGCTTTTTCCGCATACGTCGAATAGTCGCAGCGCGAGCAGGTCACATAGGCGTCCCAACCGATCTCGGCGCAGGTCGGTTCTTTCGCTTCGTGCAAAATTTCATCGTGATTTAGGGCAGGAATCGTTTCGGTTTCGGTTTCGGGGCAACTCGTACAGCTTCTTTGTTTGCTTCCTGCCGCCGTGCAGGTCGCTTCGGTTACGGTCGTCCACTCGCCAAAGACGTGGGTATGCGGCGTGGTATCATCACCGTTTTCGGTGTTTCCACCGTCATCGTTTTCGTTCTTCTCATTCTGTGCTTGCGATTCCGAGTTCTTCGGTTCGTTTGTGTCGCTATCGCACGCGGCAAGCAGGCAAATAACGCACACAAGGCAGAGACACAGACAAAGAATTTTTCGGATTGGTTTCATTTCTGTTTCCTTTCTCCATAAAAAAGTGCGCACAATCGAAATTTTACATGCGAAAAATACACAATTTCAATTCATTTGGCTCTTTCAGTATATCACAAAAATTTTCGGTTGTAAATAGATTTTACAAAAAACAACCGCACGGAACTTTTTCGGTTCCGTGCGGGTTGCGTTATAATTCGATCAGTTCTTTTTGACTCTTCGTAAAATTCCGAATTCCGTTCTCGGTGATGGCGATCATATCCTCGATACGGCAGCCGCATTTTCCTTCGAGGTAGATGCCGGGCTCGACGGTGACGACGTTGCCGATCTTCAGGACGCTGTCTTCTTTCGCTTTCGGAGAGAGGGACGGGGCTTCGTGAACGAGCAGTCCGACGCCGTGTCCAAGGCTGTGTCCGAAGGCGTCGCCGTAGCCCGCCTCTCGAATGACCGATCTTGCCAGCTCGTCGGCATCACGGCAAAGCATTCCTGCCCGAATGTGTTCGAGCGCATTTTTTTGCGCCGCAAGAACGGTATGATAGATTTTCTTGAGTTCTTCGTCAGCTTTGCCAATAACGACCGTGCGCGTCATATCAGAGCAGTATCCGTCGACTCTCGCGCCGAAGTCCATTGTGAGAAATCCGCGGCGAAGCTTGTCGTTACTCGGTACCCCGTGCGGTCGCGACGAAGCGCTGCCCGAAACGGCAATCGTATCGAAGGCAACGCCTTCCGAGCCTTGCTTACGCATAAAAAATTCAAGCTCAAGTGCCACCTCTTGCTCGGTGACGGTGTTCAGATGGTTGGAAATAAAGTCCAGAATATGCGAAAACGCGCGGTCGGTGATCGTTTGCGCTTTGGCGATCCGCTCGATTTCCTCGGGCGTTTTCACGGCGCGAAGCTCGGAGAGAATCTTCGACGCTCCCGTACAGAGCTTGGCGGGACTCAGCTTTTCGGAAAAGGTTTGATAATCGGAATAAGAAACAGAATCTTCTTCGAGAGCAAGACGGTCGATCTTATGCTCCGAAATCAGTTCCGCGAGGGTATCGGTCATTCGTTTTTCGGGAAGCAGGATCTCAAATCCCGAGACCTGCTCTTTTGCCGCTTCGATATAGCGGGAATCGGTCAGAAGATAGGCGCGGTCGGCGGTGATGAAGAGAAATCCATCCGAAAAAGGGAAGTCGGAAAGATATCGTTGTCCCGCCTCGGACGAAATGAGCGCTCCGTCGATCCCGAGAGAAGAAAGCGTGGTTTGGAAGCTTTGCAGATGCGACATTTTATTCTCCCTTGGCAGAAAGCCATTGATGCTTCATAAAGAGGGCATCCTCTGCCATCGTTCCCGCCGATTCGCAGATGATACGGGGGCAAACGCCTTCACGGACGATCGCTTCGGCAAGCGGCTCAAAGTCGGGGCCGAAGACGTTGTCCTCAAAGGTCAGGTGCTTTTTCTCTCCCGCCTTCGTATATTCGATCTTGGAAAAATGGCAGTGCAGATTGTAAGCGTACTCGTCGCCGAGCGTCGTTGCGATCTTGTCAAAGACGGAACGGTAGCTGTCAACGTCGGAAAAATATCCTCCGAGGTGGCGTGCGTTGAGGTGTCCGAAATCAACGACGGGGTGATAGATCGGTGCGATCTTGCAGAGCGCGAGCACCTCATCGAGCGTGCCGAGCTGATTGATTTTTCCCATCGTTTCAAGTCCCATACGGATCTCGGTTGCACCGTTGACCTCGAGATTTTTGGTTAGTGTGTCGGCGGCAAGCGCCATTGCTTCCTCACGCGTGATCTTGGCGGCACTGCCCGTATGAATGACGATCGTGTCGGCACCGAGAAGCTCTGCGGCGTGCAGAGAGCGCGAGATATAGTTGATACTGTTGAGTCGCTTTTCTTCTTCCACGCCCGAAAGCGAGATGAAATAGGGGGTGTGCAGGGACATCAGAATTCCGTGCTTTTTGGCTTCCTCGCCGACCTTTTTCAGCGATGCGTCGCCTGCGGTCAATCCGTTGCCTGCCTGATATTCATAGGCGTCAAGTCCTCGCGCGGAGAGCCACGCGGGGGCTTGCACGGTGGATTTGAAGCCTTCGTTATAAAAAGATTCGCTGTTTCCCCCGGGTCCGAAGGTCGCATGATCAATTTTTTTCATAGTGATTCCTCTTTATTCCTTGTGTTGCTTGTTGTATTTTTTGATATAGGGCTTTTCAAGCCAACGCTTGAATCGGAAAAAAGGCGTTGTTTTGTCCTTGATCGGCGGAACGATGATCGAGATCATATCCAAGCGGTGAACGGCAAGGGCGTCGGTCAGAAGCTGATCCCCAAGACCTGCCGTGTTTTCGGGCGTCGATTCCATTTCCTTCATCGCCGCCAGAAGAGCGCGGCTCTTCGGCTTTCCGCTGTCGGGGTAGGCGGGAAGTCCGAGCGTTTTGTTAAAAAGCTCGACGCGCGGGGGGTGGTTATTGGAAATGAGTGCCGCCCGAATGCCGTGTGCGCGGAGCGAGTCAAACCACGCGACGATCCGCTCGTCGGGTTCGTCCTGCTCGTACGGCGCGAGCGTGTTGTCAATGTCGATCAAAAGCGCCGAAATTCCGATGCTCCCGAGAAACTCGGGCGTGACGTCCGCAAAGGTGGAGAACATATAGTCGGGCGTCAGAAGATAAGATAAGCTATGTTTATTCTTTTTCATAAGAAAGTCCTTTATATGTTATTCACTTTATTTTATCATTTTTCTTATCGTTTTGCAAGAGAAAATAAAAAAATCCGTACACGGAAATGTACGGATTTTTCTGGGGTGAGTGATGGGATTCGAACCCACGGCCTCCAGGGCCACAACCTGGCGCTATAACCAACTTAGCTACACCCACCGTATGGCGTGCCTTAAGGGATTCGAACCCCTGACCTACTGCTTAGAAGGCAGTTGCTCTATCCTGCTGAGCTAAAGGCACATACTGCATAAATGGCGCAACGAGTGCGCCATTTACGTTGGAGCGAGTGATGGGAATCGAACCCACGCGACCAGCTTGGAAGGCTGGGATTCTACCATTGAACTACACTCGCATATAAGTTTCCTTGAAAACTGCCTTAATATAATACCATAAACTTTTCCGCTTGTCAATAGTTTCTGCAAAATTTTTTTAATTTATTTTTCTTTTATGATATTTTGGGGGGCCGATTCGGTTTTTGAGCGCTTTTTCTCTTGCAAAAGTTCCCGATTTATGGTAAAATAAAAGAAATATGATTCGTAAGAGGTGCTTATGGAGCTTTGGGATGCTTATACGCGCGACGGGGAGAAGGTTGACGCGGTGCTCGTGCGGGGCGAGCCGATTCCGAATGGCTTATATCATATTTGCTGTCATACGCTTGTGCATCACCGCGACGGAAGTATTCTTCTGATGAAGCGCTCGTCCACGAAGGATTCTTATGCAGGACGCTACGAAGCATCGGCGGGCGGCGCCGCGGTGCGCGGAGACGATCGGCTTTCCTGTATTCGACGCGAGCTTTTCGAGGAAACGGGACTTTCTTGCGAAGAATTTTTTGAGATCAACCGCGTTCTGAATGAGGACGAGCATCAGATCACCTATTTCTTCGTTTGCGTGGTCGATTGCGACAAGGATTCCGTGATTCTCCAAGAGGGCGAAACCGAAGGATATCGCTGGCTTTCGGAAGAGAAATTCGCTCGCTTTATCGATACGGAGATGATCGAGTCGCACAAAAAATGTTATGAACCCTATTTCAAAAAAATGAATTATATAAAATAAGGAGATTTTATGTTAGAAAACATCGTGGGTGCTGTCAACGATGCGTTGTACGGCTACATTTTGATTATTTTATTGGTTCTCGGCGGACTTTATTTCACCGTGCGAAGCCGCTTTGTGCAGTTCCGTTTGCTCGGCGCACAGTTCCGCGCGGTCACAGAGAAGCCGAAGGACGGAAAAGGTGTTTCGTCCTTTCAAGCATTGATGGTTTCGACCGCGTCACGCGTGGGAACGGGAAATATTATCGGCGTTTCGACCGCGCTTTGTCTTGGCGGCTTCGGTTCGGTTTTCTGGATGTGGGTGATCGCAATTCTCGGTGCTGCTACGGCGTTCGTGGAAAGTACGCTGGCACAGATTTATAAAAAACGCGGAAAGGACGGAAGCTACGGCGGCCCTGCCTACTATATTGAGGCGGCGCTCGGATGCAAACCGTTGGCGCTGGTCTTCGTCGTTTGTCTGATTTTGACTTACGGTGTCGGCTTTAATATGCTCGCATCGTACAACTTGCAATCGACCTTCTCGGGATATGCGTTTTATAACGCAAAAATCACGCCTTGGCTGATCGGTGGCATCATTGCACTTCTCGTTGGATTTTGTCTGATGGGCGGCGGAAAGCGAATCATTCGGGTGACGAGCCTTCTCGTTCCTGTGATGGGCATAGCTTACGTTTTGATTGCCTTGATCATTGCCGTGATCAACGTAACCGCACTCCCCTCAATTTTCAAGCAGATTTTTACCGAAGCTTTTGATTTGAAAGCGATTTTCGGTGGTTTTAGCGGCTCTTGTATTATTTACGGTGTCAAACGCGGACTCTTCAGCAACGAGGCGGGCGTTGGCTCGGCACCCAATGCTTCGGCATCGGCAGAGGTGAAACACCCCGTACAGCAGGGACTTGTGCAGGTCCTTTCGGTCTTTATCGATACGATTTTGATTTGCTCAGCAACGGCATTTATGTGTATGGCATCGGGCGTCACTCCCTCGGCAGAGCTCTCGGGTGCTCCCTATATTCAGGCGTCACTTTCGACGACACTCGGTGCATT
>JAZOSZ010000107.1:0-3924 GCA_045657365.1 Eubacteriales bacterium | reverse complement strand
CTGCGGCGGCAATACGGTCTTTCGGAGAAAATTCATTTTTGGAATAAAGCGTCACCGTAGCAGGAATATCGGTTGGTTCCCCGTCAATCTGTACGAGCCTGACCGAGGCTCGTACATAGTCGTCATCACGGTATTTTTCGTGTACGATTTCCGCGACAAAGGTACGATCTCCCGCGAAGCGTTCAGCCTTCTGCGCGGGTAAGGTTACAAAGAGCAGAGAATGCGCCACAGCAAAAACAGACACCGCAAGGGCAATCACCGCCGTAAGACAAAGACTGCTTTTCTTTTTAAGGAAGACCAGAACACAGATTCCCGCAAACACTGCCACGGCAAGAAAACGAAATCCCCACAGAACAACAGCCGTCGGAGAAAGAAAAGAAAACATAGAAAACGCCACGAACAGAAAGGCGAAAAAGCAAAGCGGTCGTCGATAAAACAGTCCCATTTTTTCTCTCCTTTAATTCTTGGCGTTTTTGTATTTTTCAATATTATTTTTTAAAAATAAAGTCAGTTTTTTAAAATATTTTTTAATATTTTCTGTCGATTTTCGTCACAAGATTCTTCTTGCAAAAGAAGCCGATCGAGGGTTCTGGCAAGCAGAGATCGAGCTGCCAACGCCAGCGAAAATGAATCACTGAGAAGTCCCCCGAACCGTACTCCGCCAATCGGATAGACCGACAAAAAGGCACGAAGGGATTCTTCGAGCGACACACCGAAATCACGCGGTCGCATAAAAAGTATCGGTGCAATCAAAAGCTCTTTCCCCGACGTTTGGCAAAGCTCATACCACGCGTCACAAGGTTCGTTCAAAAAAACGCTCACGCGAAGCACACCCTGCATCAAAGAATGATCCCTCAGATAGCAAACAAAGGATTCTCTCATAGAAGAATCTTCGGTAAGCAGCGTCACCGTGCTCGGAGAATTCTCTTTTTTATGAAGCAAAAGAACCTCAATCAAGAGCTGAAAGCAAAGAAGAAAAAAATTTTCCTCTTTGATTTTTTCGCCACGATTTATTGCCTCCCAAAGGAGCGTCGCATGATATCGGTCGGGGCGGATATAAACAAAGGATTTCGCATCAAAGAGAATCGGACGTCCGGAAGAAATCAGCGAAGAAATCCTCGCAACCATCTCACCGAATCCGCAAAAGACGTTCTCCTTATTTTTTGTAAATTCAATCACATATTGAACAATATCAAATCCTTGTTTTTCAACGATTCTTTCGTTTTCTTTCTTTATTTCTTTTATTTTTTCAGCACATAGTATTACATTGCCTTTTTGCCAGAGCACTCTGGCTTCCATCTCTCTTTTTATGCCCAGCAGGGCAAGCTGTTCTTCGTAAAGTTTTGCACTTCCCGTACCGACGCAAAGCGGCAAAATCTCGTTCCACTCTTCAAAAAGTTCAAAATCCGATGCACGTCCTTGATTATATTTTTCATCACATCCGAGAAGTCTCATAGCGGTAAGCTTATCCTCGCTCATACACCACGTCCCGAGATTTTCGGTACGGATTTTTTTCTGTTCTCCCAAAAGATTCATCTCTGCCCCCAAAGTAGTTCTGATTGATTTTATTATATCAAATCTCTTTCTCTTTTGCAAGTCCTTTCAAAATCTTTTGCAAAGCCGCATTTTTTTGCAAAAAAAGCCAAAAAATATTGAATGCCATATAGACAATTAAAAATAAATGTGATATAATGTATTATTGAAGTATTTTGTTCTGGGAGACTCTTATGAAAATTCTTCCCGTTTGCCCCGCTTCCTTTGCCGCCAATTCCTATCTGCTCCTCTCGGCGGGAGAAGCACTCGTCGTTGACCCTGCCGTTTCGGTCGATGCCATTCTGCGTGCGGCAGCGTCGGAAAACGCAAAGCTTGTGGGCATTTTACTGACACACGGACATTTTGATCATATTCTCTCGCTCGACACGCTCCGAACGAGTCAAAAAATCCCCGCCGCCATTCACGCGCACGATGCCGTGATGCTGACCGACGGAAAGAAAAACGCCTTTTACGAACTTTTCGGTCAGGAGCGTACCTATGCGGCGGCTGACACTCTGCTCTCCGAGGGAGATACGATCCCTCTCGGAAACGAAACCCTCACCGTACTCCACACGCCGGGACACACAGGCGGATCGGTCTGCTATCTCTGCGACGATTTTCTCGTCACGGGGGACACTCTCTTTTCCAACACCTACGGTCGTTGTGATTTCTGGAGCGGCAATGAAGACGAAATGAGGAACTCTCTTGCGCGTCTTCGTTCTCTCCCCCAAACTCTGACCATTTACCCCGGACACGGCGACACAGCACGTCTTGGCAATGCACTCGACGAGGTCGCATACCTACTCTGACATCACCCGAAAGGAAAAAATAACGATGGATACTCAAAAACTTGCCGAACTTCTCTTCCCCCACATTACGAAAACTCCCGCCGAAATTGAGGCGGAATTTCCGCCCCGCGCCCTTCCCGAGGGTGCGAAGGTCACGCGATTCGCTCCCAGTCCCACGGGCTTCGTTCACTTCGGTGGACTCTTCCCGACGACGGTTGCCGAGCGTCTGGCGCACCAGAGCGGCGGCGTGCTTTACCTGCGAATCGAGGATACCGACGCCAAGCGTGAGGTTCCCGGTGCGGCAGAAGCACTGATTCGTACGCTGTCGGTTTACGGCGTTAACTTTGATGAAGGTGCCATTCTCGGTGAAGACGGAAAAATCTGCGACCGCGGTGTGTACGGTCCCTATAAGCAAAGTTTGCGCGGACCGATCTATCAGACCTTTGCCAAGCAGCTCGTACGTGAAGGAAAGGCATATCCCTGCTTCACGACCGAGGAAGAGCTGGAGGAGCTCCGTGAGGTCAACAAAAAAGAAGAACTGAAAAATACCGACTGGGAAGCACAGGCAGAAGCAAAGCGTGCCGAGATGCTTCGCCGTCGCGAGTTTACGATGGAAGAGGTCGAGGAGCATCTGGCAAACGGAGATAAATTCGTTCTCCGGATCCTTGCCGACGGAACCCCCGATAAGAAGATCAAATTCACCGACCTTGTCAAGGGCAATATGGAAATTCCCGAAAACGACGAGGACTTCGTTCTTCTCAAGTCCGACGGAATTCCCACCTACCACTTTGCACACGCTGTGGACGATCATCTGATGGGAACGACGCACGTCATTCGCGGTGAAGAGTGGCTCCCCAGCCTTGCCAAGCACTTACAGCTCTTCCGCTATCTCGGCTTCAAAACGCCGAAATATATGCACATCGCGCAGATTATGCGTCTGGACGAGGAAGGCAACAAAAAGAAGCTCTCGAAGCGTGATATGGGCGCGAATATGGACGACTACACGCGTCTCGGCTACTGTCCCGAGGCGGTTTGCGAATACGTAATGACGCTTCTCAACTCGAACTACGAGGAATGGAGAATGCAAAATCCCGACAAGAGCTATCGTGATTTCCCCTTCAACATCAAAAAAATGTCGGTTTCGGGCTGTCTGTTTGACTTCCAGAAGCTCAACGACGTTTCCAAAAACGTCATCTCGAAAATGGACGCCGCCACCGTTACCGAGCGCGTTACGGCGTGGGCAACCGAATTCGACCCCGACTTTGGCAAGTGCCTCGCAAGAGATTCCGCCTTTGCCGAAAAGATTTTCGCGATCGGACGCGGCGGCAAGAAACCGAGAAAAGACCTTGCTACCTGGGCGGACGCCAAGCCGTATATGGGCTTCTTCTACGATGAATTCTTCACCGTCGAGTGCGACTATCCCGAACAGTACGACCGCGCCGACATCCGCGCGATCCTGACCGCGTTCTGTGAGAAATACGACGAAGCCGACGATATGAATACTTGGTTTGAAAAGATCAAGGAAATCGGCTCTGCGCTCGGATACACCCCCGATATGAAGGCATATAAGGCTGATCCCTCTGCCTTCCGCGGTAACGTAGCG
>JAZOSZ010000106.1:0-2124 GCA_045657365.1 Eubacteriales bacterium | reverse complement strand
TCGCGCTCTTTCAGCTGGCAACCCTCCCCGTAGAATTCAACGCATCGCGTCGCGCGATGGTCACGTTGCGCGGCTCGGGTATGCTGAACGAAAACGAGCTCGACGCGGCAAGAGAGGTCCTGACCGCCGCCGCACTGACTTACGTCGCGGCACTCGTTTCTTCCCTCTTGACTCTGCTCCGTCTCTTGATTTTGGCAAACGGACGGAGAAGAGATTAATTTCAGAAAACACCAAGGAGACCTTATGAGTCCGAGAAAACTTGCCTTTTCGCTTCTGCAAAAGGCAGAAACCAACGATCAATATCTGAATATTGCGCTCGATCACGCACTCGAAGCCTCTGCGCTCTCGCCCCTTGACCGCGCGCTTGCCGCGACCCTGGTCTACGGGGTGACCGAACGAAGAATCACGCTCGACTACCAGATCGAGCGTCTTTCGTCGCGCCCGACGGGCGAGCTCGACCTCGCCGTTCGGACGGCACTGCGACTCGGCCTCTATCAGCTTGCCTACCTTGACCGTATTCCGCCCCACGCCGCCGTTGACGAAAGCGTTTCTCTCGTCCCGCGCCGCGCGTCGGGCTTCGTCAACGCAATCCTGCGTGCCTTTACCCGCGATCCGCAGCTTCGCTTTCCCGTAAGAGAAGACGACCCCGTCGCCTATCTTTCGGTGGCGTATTCGGTTGGTCTTCCCTTGGTAAAGAAGCTTCTATCATCGTTCGGAGAAGAAACCACCGAGTCGATCCTGGAAGGATTTTCGCATACCCCGCCGACGACGGTTTCGGTCAACACCCTTAAAATTTCGCGTGACGCGCTTGCCGAAAAGCTTTCCGCCGAGCCGACACGCTTCTCTCCGAAAGGACTGACCGTGAAAGGCTCGCTCCGCGCGCTCGACGGATTTTCCGAAGGAGAATTTTTCGTGCAGGACGAAGCTTCTCAGCTCTGTGTCGAAGCACTCGGTGCCGAAGAGGGAGAGCTTGTCATCGACGTCTGCTCCGCCCCCGGCTCCAAATCCTTTGGAAGCGCGATCCGTATGAAAAACAAGGGAAAAATCCGTTCCTTTGATCTGCACGAAAAAAAACTCTCTCTCATTCAAAAAAGTGCCGAACGCCTCGGCATTACGATCATCGAAACCGAAGCGCACGACGGACGGAATCCCATTCCCGAACTTTTTGAGAATGCCGATCGCGTCCTCTGCGACGTTCCCTGCTCGGGATTCGGCGTCCTTGCCAAAAAGCCCGAGCTTCGCTACAAAGACCCCGCCGCTTCTGTGGCGCTCCCCGCCATTCAGCGTGCCATTTTAGAAAATGCCTGCCGCTACGTCAAGCGCGGCGGAGTTCTCGTCTATTCCACCTGCACGATCTTCCCCGAAGAAAACGAGGAAAACGTCAGAGCCTTTCTGGACGCGCACCCCGAATTTTCGCTGACGCCCTTCTCGGTCGGAGAATTTCACTGCCCCGAAGGGCTCGTCACACTTCTGCCCGACGTCCACGCGACCGACGGATTTTTCATCGCCCGTATGGTCAGAAATTCATAAAACGTAAGGAACACGAATGAATCAACAAGAAAAAAACGATCTGCTCTCGCTCTCCCTCGAAGAATTACAAGCTCTCGTCCTCTCCCTCGGAGAACCCAAATACCGCGCCGAGCAGATCTTCTCACAAATTCACAAAGGCATCTCGCCCGACGAGATGACCAATCTCGGTAAGAAAACCAAAGAGGCGCTCGCCGCCGTCAGCTTTTTCTACCTGCCGACGATCCGCCGAAAGCTCACCTCTGCCATCGACGGCACCGTCAAATATCTCTTCACGCTTCGCGACGGACATTCGGTCGAAAGCGTCGTGATGCGGTATCAGCACGGAATCACTATCTGCATCTCCTCGCAGGTCGGTTGCCGTATGGGATGCGCCTTCTGCGCGTCGACCATCGGCGGCAAAGTGCGTGATCTCGCACCGTCGGAAATGCTCGGACAAATCATTGCCGCTGAGCGCGATCTCGGTGAACGCATTTCGGGCATCGTGATGATGGGCATCGGAGAGCCGCTCGACAACTACGCGAACGTGTTGAGATTTCTCCGCCTCGTCGGACACGAAAAGGGACTCAATATCGGCTATCGCCATATCTCGCTCTC
>JAZOSZ010000105.1:0-3736 GCA_045657365.1 Eubacteriales bacterium | reverse complement strand
TATCGGCTTCGGAAATCATCTTGAAGCCAGCCCCCGTGAGCACAGCCTCTGCCACGGTATTATCCTCAACGCGAAGAACAACGTAGGCGTGCTTTTCGGTACGCGCCATAAACGCATAGAGATATTCCACGTTAATATTCGCCCGATCAAGAACCGCAAGTGCCTCGGTCAGTTTTCCCGGTTCATCACCGATCTTTACTCCGACAACGTCAATCACTTTAATGAGATATCCGTTTTCCGCAAGAACGGCTTCTGCCGTCGCCTCATCGTTTACAATCAGACGAAGAATACCGAAATCCTGCGTTTCTGCAATAGAAAGTGCGCGGAGATTGATATGATTCTTGGAAAGGATCTCCGTAACCGATACAACGGTTCCCTTTTGGTTCTGAACAAATACGGTTAATTGCTTGATTGCCATAATTCAATTCTCCTTTCGAACTTATATCAGCTTTCGCTTGTCAATCACACGAACCGCCTTGCCCTCGCTTCTTGCGATCGTCTTGGGCGGGACGAGATGTACGGCAGGATTGATGCCAAGCATTGTCTTCATCGCACCCGCAAGAGATTTTTCCAGCGCCATAATATCACTGACCTTATCGGTGAACATCTCCGCCGTCATTTCTACGTTGACGTCAAAGGTGTCGTTGTTCTTGACTCTGTCAACGATGATCTGATAGTTGGGCTCATAGCCCTCTTTCAGAAGAACGGTTTCGATCTGGCTCGGGAATACGTTTACGCCACGAATAATGAGCATATCGTCGGTTCTGCCCATCGGCTTCGCCATCTTGACCAGTGTTCTGCCGCAGGAGCATTTCTCGCGGGAAAGAACACAGATATCACGGGTACGGTAACGGAGAAGCGGGAAGGCTTCCTTGTCCAACGAGGTAAATACCAACTCGCCTTTGCTGCCTTCAGGAAGAACCTCTCCCGTATCGGGATCGATAATTTCGGCATAGAAATGGTCTTCATTGACGTGCATTCCCTTTTGCTCACTGCACTCAAAGGCAACACCGGGGCCCGACGTTTCGGTCAGACCGTAAATATCGTACGCTTTAATGCCGAGGGTTGCTTCAATTCCTTGACGCATTTCTTCCGTCCAAGGCTCTGCCCCGAAGATGCCCGCCTTGAGCGGAATATCCTCCGCCGTGTATCCCATTTCTTTGAGCGATTCTCCCAGATACGCCGCATAAGAAGGCGTACAACAAAGAATGGTCGCATTCAAATCCATCATAAACTGAATCTGACGCTCGGTATTACCCGACGAAAGCGGCAAGGTCAGACATCCAACCTTATGAGAACCGCCGTTGAGTCCCGCGCCACCCGTAAAAAGTCCGTAACCGTATGCTACCTGACAAACGTCTTTCTTCGTTCCGCCAATCGCAGTAATCGCGCGGGCGCAGCAGTCTTCCCACAAATCAATATCCTTTTGCGTATAGAAGGCAACGACGCGGCGTCCCGTCGTTCCAGAGGTGGACTGAATACGAACACAGTCTTCCAGAGGCTTGGCAAGCAAACCGTAGGGATACGCGTCACGAAGATCGGCTTTGGTAAGGAACGGAAGCTTATAAAGATCGTCAATGCTCTGAATGTCATCGGGGCTTACCCCTTTCTTGTCCATCAGATCTCGATAGTAAGGAACGTTCTCGTAAACGTGCTTGACCTGCTTGACGAGTTTTTCCGATTGAAGCTTTTTCATCTCTTCTCTCGGCATCGTTTCGATGTCTTTTTGGTAGTAGTTTTGCTGTGTCATTTTTGACCACCCTTTCCTGAGCCTTTTGCTCGTTTGTTGTTTACTCGGAGTGAAAAGGAAAAACAAAATCGCCCTCTGCATTCCGACAGGGCAAAGCCCTATGAATACAGAGGACGAGAAAAATCCCGTGGTACCACCTCAGTTCGCCGCCCCCTCACGATGACAGCCTTTTCAGGTACAAACATACCATAGTTCTATAACGGGAACGCCCGTTGCCTCCTACTACAGAGATTACTCCGATTCAGCGCACTGCTAACAAAATGAATTCGAGAAGGACTCCCCTTTGCCTCGCACCAACCGGCAACTCTCTGAAGGGTTTTTCCCACCTACTGGTTTCTGCTCTTCGCATTTGTTGTATGAATTATACCACGCAAACGTATCAAAGTCAAGGGGTTTTGTGAAAAAATATTCATTTTTTGAAGTTTTATTTGCGCTCAATATGGATGGATTTTTTCGCCGCCCCTTGACAAAGTGCCGAGGGTATGATATAATTTTCAATCATAAAACCGCTATGATCAAAAGGTAAATTATCGTGAAAAACTACAGAATCATTGACGCTCACTGTCATATCTACCCCGATAAAATTGCGGCGAAAGCCTCTGCCAGCACCAGTGACTTTTATCAGATGCCTTCCCTCTTTGACGGGAAGATCTCTACCCTGCTCGACCGAGGTGGACAAGCGGGCATCGAGCATTTTATCGTCCAGTCGGTGGCAACTACCCCGAAGCAGGTTTCGGGCATCAACCGCTTTATTGCGGGAGCGGTCGCCGAAAGTCAGGGCCGCTTTACAGGACTTGGTACGCTCCACCCCGACAGTGAAAATCCCCAAGCAGAAATCGAAGAAATCCTTGCGCTCGGGTTAAAAGGCGTGAAGCTGCACCCCGATATTCAGCGCTTTTCGATCGACGATCCCAAAATGGACAAAATCTATACCCTATGCCAAGGAAGACTCCCGATCTTAATGCACACGGGCGACCATCGCTTCGATTTCTCCAACCCCAACCGAATGAAGCCCGTGCTCGAAAAATATCCCGAGCTGACGGTCGTGGGCGCCCATTTCGGCGGTTGGTCGGTCTGGGATACAGCGACCGAAATGCTCAGCCAATATCCGAACTTTTTCGTCGACTGCTCTTCCTCGCTCTATGCGATGACACCGCAAAAGGCAAAAGAGCTGATTTTGGCTTACGGCGTCGACCGCGTCCTGTTCGGCACCGACTATCCGATGTGGGAGATCGACACCGAGCTTGAGCGCTTTCTTGCCATTGATCTGACCGAAGAAGAGCGCGAGAAGATTTTTTATCACAATGCCGCAAAATTATTTTTGAAGGAAGAAAAAGGAGAAAGATAAATGAAATATTTTGATGAACTCCAAATCGGTATGACGGTAGAGATCGCACCTGCCGTGATCGAAAAAGAAAAAATGCTTTCATTCGCGAGAACCTATGACAATATTCCCTTGCATACCGACGAGGAATACGCCAAAAAAACGCCCTTCGGCAAGCTGATTGCTCCCGGCGTTATGTCCTTTATGTCCGTATTGGCGAAGTATTTGGAGGTTGACTTTTTCGGTCAAGAGCTACTCGCGGGAAAATCCACGAAGATTGAATGGATCAAGCCCGTATACGCCGACGATATCCTTTACGGAAAAGCAACAATCACAAATCTTGTGAAGCGCAACCCCAAAAACGGCCTTGCCGAAATTACGATTGAAGCTTATAATCAAAACGGCGAGCTCGTGCTGAAGGACGTAACGGAAGCGATCGTTAAATGCAAGCCGATATGAGGTGAAAACGATGGAATTAAGACTTGACGTTTGCGATATGGACATTGAAATCTGGAAGCAGCTGATCTACCATAAAAACAAATGGATGTCCAAGAGTCTGCGCACCTTTATCGAATACGTAAAGGAAAATGAGTTTTAAAACAAAAAACGGTTCACAAAGCTTGTGAACCGTTTTTTTGTTTTATATATTGCCACGGCGGTTT
>JAZOSZ010000104.1:0-1530 GCA_045657365.1 Eubacteriales bacterium | reverse complement strand
TCGGGAAAGGAAGAAAGCAAAACGATCTTTTCAGGGGAAGCGCGCATCGTTTGTGCCGACGATCTCGCTCCGAGCGAAACGATGCAGCTCGACCGAGAGAGCGTTTCAGCCTTCATCACCGCCGAGGGGTCGGTCAATTCTCATACGGCAATTTTGGCGCGCACAATGGGAATTCCTGCCGTCGTCGACGTAGGAGAAGCGCTCCTTGATGCCGAGGACGGTACCGAAGCCGTCGTTGACGGCTTTACGGGCAACGTTTATCTCTCCCCCGATGAAGCAACGATGCTACGAATGAAAGAGCGGCAAAAAGAAGACCTGCAGGCGAAAGCGCTTCTTGAAAAATACAAAGGAATGGAAAACGTCACCCTCGACGGTACGAGAATCGAGGTGTTTGCCAATATTCAAGGGCTGCGCGAGGTCGGTGCGGCACTTCTCAATGATGCAGGCGGTATCGGACTCTTCCGAAGCGAATTTCTCTACCTTGACCGCGAAGATTTTCCCGGGGAAGAGGAGCAATTTCAGGTCTATAAAACCGTCCTGCAAAGTATGGGCGGAAAGAAGGTCGTCATTCGTACGCTGGACGTCGGCGCCGATAAACAGGTGAATTATTTTGGTCTGGATAAAGAAGAAAACCCCGCAATGGGAATGCGCGCCATTCGAATTTGTCTGTCGCACCCCGAAATTTTCCGTCCTCAGCTTCGCGCCCTTCTCCGTGCGTCGGTCTTCGGAAATCTTGCCATCATGTTTCCGATGATTACCTCGTGTAGCGAAGTCGAAGCGATCGGAAAGCTCATCGCCGAAATCAAAAAGGAATTAAAAAAGGAGAAGCTTCCCTTCTCCGACACAACCGAATTCGGCATTATGATCGAAACCCCTGCCGCCGCCATCATCAGTGATAGGCTCGCGCCTCTCGTTGATTTTTTCAGCGTCGGCACGAACGACCTGACGCAATACACGCTGGCACTTGACCGTCAGAACCGAAGCCTCGGACCCTTTTTCGATCCGCATCACGAGGCGGTACTCCGTTTAATCGAATTTGCCACCGAAAACGCCCACCGACACGGAAAATGGATTGGCATTTGCGGAGAGCTCGGCTCCGATCTTACGCTGACCGAACGATTTTTGCGAATGGGCGTCGACGAGCTTTCGGTCTCGCCCGCCTACGTGCTTCATCTGCGGGACAAAATCCGCAACATTGATTTAAAGAAAGGAGAACGGGATCATGAAATCCTTTGAATATACAATCAAAGATGAAAACGGACTGCACGCGCGTCCTGCGGGACTTCTCGTACGTCGGGCGCAAAGCCTTTCGTCAGAGCTGATGATCGAATGTCGCGAAAAGAGTGCCAACCTTAAAAAGCTTCTTGCCGTAATGGGACTCGGCGTGCGTTGCGGTGACACCGTAAAAATTTCCGCTGAGGGTCAGAATGCCGAGAATGATCTGAATGAATTAAAAAAGTTTTTTGAAGAAAATTTATAAAAAACTAACGTACCTGCCGATATCACAAATGACAGACAAACAAAAACGGC
>JAZOSZ010000103.1:0-1747 GCA_045657365.1 Eubacteriales bacterium | reverse complement strand
CCTGCCTTCTCTGCGGCAAAGGCAACGGTTGCTCCCGAGCTTCAGGGTCTCGTTTCGGTCGGACACGGCATTGCGTATATCTTCGGTGTCATCGGCGTCGTCCTCTTCGTTCAGCTCATTCCGAAGCTCTCGAAGGCAGACCTGGACGCAGAGCGCGCAAAGCTTGTCGTCAAGGACGAAGAAACGAAGAAGCCTTATGCAAAGAAGCTCTTTGATATTGACCACATGGGTATTGCCGCCTTCTCGCTTGCCGCAATTCTCGGCACGCTGATCGGTCAAATCAAGATTCCGCTTTCTTCCGCAGGTCTTTCGGGTACTTGCTTCTCGCTGACGACCACAGGCGGTTGTCTGCTCGTCAGCTTGATTATCGGTCACTTCGGTCATTTCGGCAGAGTTAACGTGATGCCTTCTCAGGCAACGCTCAAGCTCTTCCGTGAGCTTGGTCTGGTTCTCTTCCTCGTCGGCGCAGGTATTCCCGGCGGTGCTGAGTTCGTGGCAAACTTCGACCCGATGTACTTTGTCTACGGAATCATTATGACGATCGTTCCTATGATCATCGGCTTCCTCTTTGCAAAGTACGTGCTCAAGCTGAGTCTTCTTAACAACCTCGGCTCAATTACGGGCGGTATGACCTCGACTCCCGCACTTGGAACGCTCATTGGCGTTGCCAAGACCGAGGACGTCGCGGCGGCTTACGCGGCAACCTACCCGATCGCACTGATCGCGGTAGTTCTCGTATCGCAATTTATCATTATCCTATTCTAAAAGATCAAAGCAGATCGGCAATGCCGATCTTCTTTTTCTATTGACGCTACCGAAAAAATATGGTATAATAAAGTATCACATTTTTATCAAAAGGAGTGCTTTATGGCTTATATTGCTTCCGAAACACGGTTTTCTGAAATGAAATATAACAACTGCGGCGAGAGCGGTTTGATGCTCCCTGCCGTATCGCTCGGACTTTGGCACAATTTCAGTGTCATCAACGATTTTGAAAACATGAAGCAGATGTGCTTCACCGCCTTTGATCACGGCATTACTCACTTTGACCTTGCCAACAACTACGGTCGTCCCGTGCCAGGCAGTGCCGAAGTCAACTTCGGCAAAATTCTGCACGAGGAAATGAATGCCCACCGCGACGATATGATCATCAGCACTAAGGCAGGACATCTTCTGCGCGAAGGCCCGTACGGAAATTGGGGCAGCCGAAAATCCCTTCTTTCCAGCCTTGATCTGAGTCTGAAGCATCTGAACCTCGACTACGTTGATATCTTCTATCATCACCGTCCCGATCCGAATACGCCTCTCGAAGAAACGATGGGCGCTCTTGATCAGGCAGTCAAGAGTGGAAAAGCTCTCTATGCGGGACTTTCCAATTACGACGGTGAGCAACTTCAGCACGCCGCGGAAATTCTGCGTGAATTGAAATGTCCCTTTGTGATCAATCAAAACCGTTATTCAATCTTTGACCGCACGGTAGAGAAAAACGGACTTCTTTCGGCGGCAAAGCAGGAAAAGAAGGGTGTCATCGTCTTCTCGCCGTTGGCGCAAGGTCTTCTGACCGACCGCTATCTCGGCGGAATTCCCGAGGATAGCCGCATTGCCGTAAACGGAGTGTCGATCAAAGCGGAGATTCTGACCGAGCAAAAGCTTGCACAAATCTTCGCACTCAACGAAATTGCCAAGGAGCGCGGCGAAAGTCTGGCGCAAATGGCACTTGCGTGGGTTTTACGAAAAAATGTTGTCA
>JAZOSZ010000102.1:0-3247 GCA_045657365.1 Eubacteriales bacterium | reverse complement strand
CGTATCTGCGCGCGGGATCTGCCTTGATGATGGAGGCAACCTGTCTGAAATGCTCGGCGTCTGCCAGCGAGCTTCCACCGAATTTTACTACTTTTACCTGCATAGGAAAACTTCCTGCCTTTCTTGGTCGTATAATATACTATCAATGCTTTATTATATAAAATTCTTTCCGACTTGTCAACCGATTTTTCGGATTTTTTTATTTTTCCTTCTCCGATTCATCTTCATCGAGGTATCGCCTTGCCTGCGTGCTGAAAAGTTCGTAATATTTTCCGCCCTTCGACATCAGCTCGCGGTGCGTTCCCTCTTCAACCAGCTTTCCGTATTCGAGCACGAAAATCTTTGTGGCAACCGTAGCACTCGACAGTCGGTGTGAGACGAAGATCGTGGTTTTGTCCCGACGAAGCTCATCGAACTGACGGAAGATCTCCTGCTCTGCCATAGGATCAAGCGATGCGGTCGGCTCGTCGAGAATGAGGATATCCGACTTGCTGTAAAAGGCACGCGCAATCGCAAGCTTCTGCCACTGACCGATCGAAAGCTCGATTCCTTCGGGTTCAAAGAAGCGCATCAGCGGTGTATCGAAACCGTGCGGTAAGCGCGCAATAAAGTCCTCGGCATCGGCTTTTTTTGCCGCCTCAGCAATCTCCTCGGCACTGCCTTCGCGCGTAATATCGCCAAAGCGGACGTTGTCCGAGACGCTGACGGCGTATTTGCCGAAGTCCTGGAAAATAATTCCGAAGATGCGATAAAGCTCGCTCGGCTCATATTCGCGAAGATCGCGTCCGTCGAGCAGAATTCTTCCCTCGGTGGGGTCATATAGTCTGGTGAGAAGCTTTAGGAAGGTCGTCTTGCCCGCACCGTTGAGTCCCACCAGAACGGCGGTCTCGCCCGGACGGATCGTCAGACTCACGTGGTCGAGTACGTAGCGCGTCGTACCCGGATAGGAAAAGCAGACGTCCTGAAATTCGATCGTATGCGGTGCGCCGCTTGCCACGGGCGCGGGGGGCGTCACACTCGGCACGACGGTAGGCTCTTCCTTCATAAAGGTAATGAGATTATCGATAAAGAGCGTTCCCTCATAAACGGCGGCAGAAACGTTGATCAGACCGCCGACCGTGGTAACGATCGAGGTCAAAGCACCCGTATAGAGCGAATAGTCACCAATGAGAATGTCTCCCGCGAAAACCTTTATCGCAATCAGCGCAAAGAACACGCAACTGACAACCGACGAAATCAGCGTCAGCACGATCTGCCAGACACTCTCGCGGACGATCAGACGGCGCAAACCGACGTAATAGCGACCGAACACGGTATTATACCGATCGATAAAGCTATCGGCAAGTCCGAACATCCGAATCTCCTTGACCATATCCTTGTTGACCATCAGGTCGGAATAGTAGGTCATCTGCCGACGGTCCTTCGATCGACGGCGCATATAAAGATAGGTTTTATGCTTATATGCGAAATTGACGATGGCAGTGGGAACCGAAATCAGAATCATCAGAGGCGCCATCCACCACATATTCGGTGCCATTGCCAGAATCACGACGTAGCTGACGAGGGTAATAATCTTGCTGATGACGTCAAAGGTCGACGAAATGACCGAAATCGGCCGCATTCCCGCCTCGCGGTTCGCGTTCTCAAGCTTTTCGTAAAATTCGGGACGGTCAAAGGAGGCAAGATCCAGCGTCTTTGCCTTCTCCATAATCTGTACGCGCACGTGACGCACGACCTTCTCGCCCGCAATCCGCGTAACGACGGCATTGAGACGCGTCACCACCGCATTGAGGATCTTATAAACGAAGAAGGCGACGAGAAGCAGCATCACCATCGAACCCCAGAAAACGGTGGCAAGCGTCGCTCCACGGAACTCTGCCGTCGCGCGCTCGGTCACCACGCCTTGCAACTCATTAAGAATCGCACTCGTCAAAAGCGAGCCGACGGTCGGCAAAATACCCGTGAGGATCGAAACAAGGATCATCGCAAAGAGAATCCAATGTCCCGTCTTCCACACCATCGAGAAGATATAGCCGAGACGCAAGAAAAATCCGCGAACGACTTGTCCGAGATAGCGCGGAAGATCCCCGATGCCGCGCGGTGGCTTCGGACGGTTTCCGTAGGGGTCCTTCCCCATGGGGGGCGGCCCGAAGAATCCCGGTCCCATCTTACGCCATTTCCTCGGACAGACGCTTTCCGCCGAGAATATGGAAATGCAGGTGCTTAACGCTCTGACAAGCATCTTCTCCGCAGTTCGTGATCACACGGTATCCGTTCGTAATTCCTGCTGCCGCGGCAACCTTCGGAATGACCTCGAAAATATGCGCGACCTCGGCGCTATTCTCACTCGAAATCTCATCGGCGCACGCAATATGCGCTCTCGGAATCACGAGTACGTGAACGGGGGCTTGCGGATTGACGTCGTAAAACGCAAGACAACGCTCGTCCTCATAAACCTTCTTCGAGGGAATCACTCCCTCGGCAATTTTACAAAAAATGCAATCCATCTTGATTTTCCCTTTCATTTATGTTACAATAAATTTTACTATAATATATAATGATATCATAAATTTTTAAAAAAGTCAAGGAGAGCGTATGATTTTTCCATTTTCCCTGCCCGAGGGTGACCTTTGGCAGTACCTTTCCCATACGAAAAAGACGGTCGTGCTCTACGGAATGGGCAACGGTGCCGATAAAATTCTTGCCGTTTGCGACCGATTTTCCATTCCGATTGCCGATTTTTTTGCCTCGGACGGCTTTGTGCGCGGTCATTCCTTTCACGGAAAGCGCGTCCTTTCCTATACCGAGGTCAAAGAAAAATACGGCGCAAAAAATTTAATTGTACTTCTTTCCTTCGCCTCTTCTCTGCCCGACGTGCTTTCGCTCTTTGACCGTGTAGAGAGTGAATGCGAGATGTACGCCCCCGATGTTCCCGTATGCGGTGACACGCTCTTTACCTTTGATTTTTACCGCGAGCATTGCGAGGAGCTCGCAAAGGTCTATTCGCTCCTTGACGACGAAGAATCACGCCGAATTTTTGAGTGCGTACTCCGCTACAAGCTGAGCGGAAAAATTTCCGATCTTCGTGCCGTCGAAAGCACGAAAGATGAAATTTACCGAGAGGTTCTGCACGCCGAAACGATTCGCACCGCCGCCGACCTCGGCGCCTACAACGGTGACACGATCCGCGAACTGATGCACTATGCTCCCGATCTTTCCGAGGTCTATGCCTTTGAACCCGATCGAC
>JAZOSZ010000101.1:0-3562 GCA_045657365.1 Eubacteriales bacterium | reverse complement strand
CGAGGAGAGAATGATCCCCGAGGATGAGTATATTAAAAAGGCGTATTATGCGATCTGTGAGCATAAACAAGAGATCGACGCTTGTATCGGAGAGCACGCACACGGTTGGAAAACCAGCCGTATGACGAGACTTTCTCGCTCAATTCTGCGTCTGGCAGTATACGAAATGCTCTTTGAAGAGGAAATTCCCTATAGCGTTTCGATCAACGAAGCGGTTGAACTGACCAAAAAGTTCGACGACGAAAAGGCACGCCCCTTCATCAACGGAATTCTCAATTCCATTAAAACCAAGCTTGAGGCAGAAGCACAATGACGCCTTGCTTTGTCGGCTTTGATACGAGCAACTATACGACCTCGGTCGCTGTTTGTACCGACGTAGGTGAAGTCGTTGCCAATTTCAAAATTCCGCTTCCCGTCAAAGAGGGACAGAGAGGACTTCGTCAATCGGACGCAGTTTTTGAGCACGTGAGAAATCTGCCCGTGCTGACCGAGCGTCTCGGCACATTTTTGGCAGAGGGAGAGTATCAACCGATCGCAGTCGGTGTATCGACGAAGCCGCGCGACGTCGAAGGCTCGTATATGCCGTGCTTTCTTTCGGGCAGGGCAGCGGCAAGTGCTTTTGCTTCTGCCGCAAATCTTCCCATCTTTGAGGTATCGCATCAGAACGGACATCTGATGGCGGCACTCTATTCTTGTGGACGTACCGACCTTTTGTCGGGGGAGCGCTTTTTTGCCTTTCACGTATCGGGCGGAACGACCGAGGCACTGCTCGTGAGACCGAACGGCACGTCTTTTGACGTGACACTCGTGGGAGAGACCGACGATATTAACGCAGGTCAGGCAATCGACCGTGTGGGTGTGGCAATGGGACTCGCATTTCCCTGCGGTAGAGAAATGGAAGCGCTGGCAAAGAGCTATGAGGGGAAAATTTACCGTCATCCCGTCTGTGTACGCGACGGAAAATGCAGTCTTTCGGGTGCTGAAAATATTGCGCTTCGCATTTATCGCGAAACGAATGACCTTGCGGCAGTTGCGGCGTTCGTCTTTGATTTTATCGGAAAGACGCTCCTTGCTATGGGAGAGGGACTCGAAGAGCTCTACGGAAAAGCTCCCGTGGTCTTTGCCGGCGGCGTGATGTCCAATAAACTGATGCGCAAACGCCTTTCGGAACGCTTTGACGCATATTTTTCCGAGCCGGAATTTTCCGCCGATAATGCGGCGGGCGTGGCACTTCTTTGCCGTGCGGCATACAAAAAATAAAGACAAAACTCGTAAAGGAGAGAAAAAATGAACCAAAATCAAAATATTCCCGCCTTTACGGTCACCGATCTCAATCGGTATATCAAATCTCTCGTCACTTCCGACGAGGTACTTTCTTCTCTCGTGGTGCGTGGAGAAATTTCCAATTTCAAGGCGCATACCAGCGGACATCTGTATTTTACCCTGAAGGACGAGGGGGCAGAACTTTCTGCCGTGATGTTCCGTGCCGACGCCGCACGGCTCACTTTCCGCCCGATGAATGGAATGAGCGTATTGGTCTACGGAAACGTCGACGTTTATGAAAAAAGCGGACGCGTGCAGGTGTACGTGCGTACGATGATGGCAGACGGTGCGGGCGCGATGGCGCAGGCATACGAACGGCTCAAACGAAAGCTCGAGGGAGAGGGACTATTCTCGGAAGAACGCAAAAAACCGATTCCCGCATTTCCCGAACGGATCGGCGTGATTACAGCGCCCACGGGCGCGGCGATCCGCGATATTCTGAATATTACGGGACGAAGATATCCACAGGCAAAAATTCTGATCTATCCGTCCCTCGTGCAAGGCCCCGACGCGCCGCCGATGCTTCGCGCAGGCGTTGAATATCTGAATGCTACCGAAGCTTGCGACGTCATCATTCTCGGACGTGGCGGTGGTTCGATCGAAGACCTTTGGGCGTTCAATGACGAAGCCTTGGTACGCGCGGTGGCAGATTCTCAAATTCCGATCATCTCGGCGGTCGGGCACGAAACCGACTTTACGCTGTGCGATTTTGCGGCAGACCGTCGCGCTCCCACACCCTCTGCGGCGGCAGAACTTGCCGTACCCGACGGAAAGGTGCTTTTGGCGCGGACAAAGGAGATTTTGGCAGGACTGACACGGTCTGTCGAACAAAGGCAAGGCGACCTGCAAAATGCTCTGAAGGCACGAAAGCAAACACTTTCTTTGCTTTCTCCGCAAGGAAAGCTGGAACGCAACCGACAACAGCTTGCCTATTGCTCCGAAGGAATGGCGAGAATCGTAGCACAAATCTTAGAACGTGAAAAATTCCGTCTTGGCGCATCGATCGAGCAGTTGAATGCCCTCAATCCCTTAGCAATTCTGCAAAGAGGATATAGCGCCGTGCGCGAAGAGAGCGGTCGGATGATCGCTTCGGTCAAAGACATGACTGAAGGACAGCGCGTGGAGCTGATGATGCGCGACGGTATCGCAAAAGCAGAAATTCTGGAAATTCGCAGAAATAACATAGAGGATAGAACGTAATGGAAGATAAAACGATGGAAATGATGAAATTAGAAGAAGCAATGAAGCGGCTGGATGAAATTCTTGCTTCGTTGAATGAAGAAAACGTCGATCTGGAATGTGCGATGAAACTCTACGAAGAGGGCGTTCGTACGGTGGCAATTTGTCAGAAAAAGCTTCAGGAAGCCGAGCGAACGATCCGCCTTTTGAAGATTACCTCGGACGGAGAAGTCGTCGAAGAGCCGTTTGAGCATACCGACGGAGAAGGAGTAGCCCAATGAAAGAGAGTATGACAGAACTGAAAAAAAATATGTCGGCTCACGCCGACCGTGTCGAAGCGGCACTTGCCTCCTATACGCAGGCTCGCGACGAGGATTTGCAGATCTTGTTTGATGCCGAAGACTATTCGCTGCTCGGCGGTGGAAAGAGAATCCGCCCGTTCCTCGTCAACGAGGTTTGTCGTATGCTCGGTGGGAATGAGTGCGCCTCGATGCCGTTTGCCTGTGCGCTCGAAATGATTCATACCTATTCACTCATTCACGACGATCTTCCTTGTATGGACGACGACGATCTTCGTCGCGGAAAACCGACCAATCATAAAAAATTCGGAGAAGCCAATGCGCTTCTCGCAGGGGACGCATTGCTGACCAAAGCCTTTTTTGTGGCGGCATCCAATCCTCATACTGAATCTGCGACGACCGCAAAGGCAGTCTTTCTCTTATCCCGTGCGGCAGGAGAATGCGGTATGATCGGTGGACAGATCATGGACCTTGCGGGAGAGCATAAAAAGCTTTCCATCGAAAAATTGCACCGCCTTCATTCAATGAAAACGGGCGCGCTCATTCGTGTTGCCGTACAGCTTGGTTGCCTTGCGGCGGGGTATGACACCGAGAGCAGCGAAGCGGCGGCGTGTGTGGCGTATGCCGAGAAGATCGGTCTTGCCTTTCAGGTCATTGACGATATTCTTGACGTTACCGCAACGGCAGAGGAGATCGGAAAGAGCGTGGGCGGAGACGCAGAACACGAAAAAACCACCTAAGTCGGATGCCAAGCGGTCTTA
>JAZOSZ010000100.1:0-6750 GCA_045657365.1 Eubacteriales bacterium | reverse complement strand
TCGGCAGCTGATATGGAAGAGCGTCTGTGGATCGAAGCGGTTCGTGATGACAAGACCCCCGTTACGCTTCCTGAACAGGCTTATTGCGTAACCCAGATTCTCGAGGGTATCTATGAGTCCTCGAAGACCGGTAAGCCCTACTACTTCAACTAATCAAAAAAGTCAATCCCCGCAAGGAATTTCCTTGCGGGGATTTTTTATAACGAAAGAAAAAAGAAAAGCGCATACGTTTTTGTATGCGCTTTTAATTATTCGCCTTCAGAAAGTTCTCCTGCAATCGTTTCTTCCAAAGAGATTAACTCTTTTGTCACGTATTGAGGCAAACAGTTTTTATCGATACGAACCTCGGCCAGATCTTCGCGGGAGGGGATGTCGTACATCATCGGAAGCATCATCGTTTCCATAATCGAACGAAGACCTCTTGCCCCTGTGTTGCGTTCAATTGCCTGTGCGGCGATTGCTTCCAATGCCTCACGGTCAAAGTTCAGCGTTACGCCGTCCATTTCAAAGAGCTTGATATACTGCTTGACAAGCGAATTCTTCGGTTCGCTCAAAATACGAACCAAAGCTTCTTTATCAAGATCATTCAATGCAACGGTGACGGGAATTCGTCCTACAAGCTCGGGAATTAAACCAAACTTCACAATGTCGTGGGGAACTACGTCACGGAAAATTCCCGTGTTTCTGCGTTCTGCTTTTTTCTTGATTTCACTCGAAAATCCAATCGTCTGATTTCCTTGACGCTTTTCAATGATCTTATCCAATCCGTCAAAGGCACCGCCGCAAATAAAGAGAATATTTTCCGTGTTGATCTGAATAAACTCCTGATTCGGATGCTTACGACCGCCCTGCGGGGGAACGTTGGCAACCGTACCTTCAAGAATCTTCAGCAGCGCTTGCTGAACACCTTCTCCCGACACGTCACGCGTGATCGAACGGTTTTCGCTCTTGCGAGCGATCTTGTCGATCTCATCGATATAGATAATGCCTTTTTCGGCAAGTTCAATATCGTAATCTGCTGCCTGAATCAAACGAAGAAGAATGTTTTCAACGTCTTCACCGACGTAACCTGCTTCGGTCAGAGTAGTTGCATCGGCAATTGCAAAGGGAACCTTTAAGGTCTTTGCCAAGGTTTGTGCCAAATACGTCTTACCGACACCGGTAGGACCGATCAAAAGCACATTACTTTTCTGAAGATCAACTTCGGGAATCTCTTCACTGCGATCTTGCTCTTTGGCAGCTTTGTAGAGAATTCTCTTATAATGGTTATAAACGGCAACCGACAAGGCAATTTTTGCCTCGTCCTGACCGATAACGTATTCATCGAGGATTTCTTTGATCTGCTTCGGCTTGGGAAGCGTTTCAAAGGAAAGGTCGTCAATATTGCTTTCGGTAGCAACGGTTGTTTCATAGATTAATTGCTGACAAGCATCAACACAAAAATCACAGATATAGGCGCCCGTGGGAGAAGGAATCAAGAAATTTACTTGATTTTCTTTTCGTCCGCAAAAAGAACAAAATCTCGTGGGCGTGGCATTGTTATTAGAATTGGAATTTGAAGACATGTGTCTTTCCTTTCGATTTCAATACGAGAATTAGGCTCTCTTTGCGAAGATCTTATCGATCAAGCCGTACTCCAAAGCCTGCTGTGCCGTCATAAAGTTGTCTCGTTCGGTATCGCGAGCAATCTCTTCCACGGGACGACCGGTATTTTCAGCAAGAATACGGTTCAGATTATCGCGCGTTCTCAAAATCAAATCCGCTTGGATTTTGATATCGGTCGCTTGACCTTTGGCACCGCCCAAAGGCTGATGAATCATAATTTCGCTGTTGGGAAGAGCAATACGCTTTCCCTTGGCACCGGCAGAGAGAAGAAAAGCTCCCATACTTGCCGCCATACCGATACAGATGGTAGAAACGTCACACTTGATATAATTCATCGTATCATAAATAGCCATACCGGCGGTAACAGAACCGCCGGGGCTATTGATGTAGAAACAAATATCCTTATCAGGATCCTGTGCTTCCAAGAAAAGCAATTGAGCAACAACCAGAGATGCCGTAGTATCGTTTACTTCATCGGACAAAAAGATAATTCTGTCATTCAAGAGGCGCGAGAAAATATCATACGATCTCTCACCTTTTCCCGTTTGTTCCACAACCATAGGAACCAACGCATTGTAAATGTTTCTTTCGGAATTATTCATTCAAATCACCTCCAAAAATTGTTGCAAAAGGGAAGAACTTATGCTTCCTTTGCCTTAATCACTGCCTTTTCCTTTACGAATTCCATTGCCTTCTGAACCTTCATATCCTCGGCAATTGCTTCGGGTGCGATGCTTGCCTTTACCTGATCTACTTCGATGCCGTAAGCGGTAGCGATCTTTTCGTACTCAGCGTTGATGTCCTCTTCAGTAGCGGAAAGGTTTTCAAGAGCGGCAATCTTTTCGAGAGCAAGTCTTGCCTTCACCTGACGCTCTGCCTGAGGTCTCATCTGCTCACGAAGAGCATCGAGATTCATACCCGTATACTTAAAGTAGGTCTTGAGATCCAAGCCCTGAGCACGAAGTCTCGTGTCGTAGTCACGAACGTAGTTTTCGGTCTCTGCTTCGTACATTGCCTCGGGAATATCAGCCTCAAGCTTCTCAATGAGAACTTCAACAAGCTTATCCTCCACTGCGTTTTCAGCAACGGTTTCGTGTCTCTTCTCAATTTTTGCCTTCAAATCAGCCTTGTATTCATCAAAGGTATCGAATTCCGAAACGTCCTTTGCAAAATCATCGTCCAGCACAGGAAGCTCGACGCGCGTAATAGCGTGAATCTTTACCTTGAATACCGCAGGCTTACCCGCAAGATCTTCTGCGTGATACTCAGCAGGGAAGGTAACGTTGACATCAAACTCTTCGTCGATATTCTTGCCAACGATCTGCTCCTCAAAACCGGGAATAAAGGAACCCGATCCGAGCTTAAGTGCATAGTCGGTACCCTTACCGCCCTCAAATGCAACACCGTCACAGAAGCCTTCAAAATCGATCACCGTAGTATCGCCCATTTCAGCGGCACGGTCAGTAACTTCGATTTCTCTGGAGTTTCTTTCGCGTACGGTTTCAATTTCCTTGTCGATCTCTTCGTCGGTCACAGGAGCAACGTCCTTTTCAACCTCAATACCTGCATAGTCCTTGATCTCTACTTCAGGCTTTACGTAAACCTTAGCGGAGAGAACAAGACCGTTTTCATCAATGGAAACAACATCAAACTCGGGTTGGCCTACGATGTCAAGTCCCGATTCCTTTGCAGCTTCGGTATATGCCGAGGGAATCAGATCGTTGATGGCATCTTCGTAGAATACGCCCGTTCCATACATCTTTTCAATGATAGAGCGGGGAGCTTTACCCTTTCTGAAGCCGGGAACCGTGATAGACTTTACCTGCTTGCGGTATACAGCGGAAACAGCAGCGTCAAAGGTTGCCTTGTCGACCGAGATCTGCAGCTCGTATTTGTTTTTTTCGATAAGTTCAGATTTTGTTAAACTCATTTGGTTTAAACCTCCGATGATAAAATAATTTTTTACATACAGTATATATTGTACTTTTTTTTGTTTGATTTGTCAATAGTTTTTTCAAAAATATCAAAGAATTTGAGGGATAAAATCAAGGTAGTCAGCCGAAATCAGTTGAAAACGGATATTGTCTTCGACAAAAGAAGAGGGAAGCTGATAACAGCTATGAATATGCCCGAAATAGCATCGCTTGATTCCGTGCTGTTTTAAAAGTGCAAGAATCTCTTCACAGCGAAATTCTCCCCAAAGAGGCGGAAAATGCAGAAATACGAGGATTTCCTTTTGGCTTTCTCCCTTGAGTCGTTCTGCCGCATCCAAAGACATTCCAAGGCGAATCATTTCACGGTTGATGATTTTTGCATAATCAACGTCTTGCGACGCATTTTGCATCGAGCGATCGGTAAACCAGCCTCGCGAACCCGCCAAAATATAGTTTTCAACCTCAATTGCGTTATTGTTTAAAACGTCGATAGTGTTTATACAGTTTTCACAAAAAAACTTTTGCATTTTGGACGCCGTACTCCACCAAAAATCGTGATTTCCTTTCATTAATATCTTTTTTCCGGGAAGGGCGTCGATCCATTGAAGATCGTGTAATGCCTCATCCAGAGTTAATGCCCAGGAAATATCGCCGGGAACGATCACCGTATCCGTATCTTTTACGATCGTACGCCAATTATTTTGCAGCTTATTTACGTAATTGTTCCATCGGTTGCCAAAAATCTCCATCGATTTTTCATTGCTTTTTGTATCTAAATGAAGATCTGCAATCACAAAAATTGCCATAAACTACTCCTATCTTTGCAGGGATAAAACGAGTATGAAAGTAAGGGAATTGAGAATAATAATATTATTCTTGTAAAGGAGGATAAACAAGATGGATTGTAATACTAACAAAGAAGGTTGCCCTATTACGAAGGAACACATCAAGGGAATCTGCTGTGACGTTAAGAATTGTGTTTATCACGATTGTGACACACACTGTACGGCAAAGCAGATCGAGGTCGGTCCCAGTAGCGCCAGCACCAGTGCCGATACCGTATGCGTCACCTTTAAGGAAAGAAAATAACAAGCATCAATTGGGTTGCCACACAAGGTGTGGCAACCCAATCTCCTTGTTTTCATTCCATAAAACGATAAACCTCATTCAACATATCTTCGGCATCAATCACCTTGTCAAAGCGAATCTCACGATCAGCAAGATTACGCAAGGGCAGGGTAATTTCGGTCGACGTCAGGGCAGACAAATCATCGAGTGCTCCCGTTTCGGCAGACGCTTCCGTTCCTGCAATTGCTTCGTAAACGTCGGACGCAAATTTATAAGGACTTGCCGTTGATGCGACAATCATCTTCTTGGCGTCTCCCGTTTCTGCCATATATTTTTCGGCACAGTGGAGGGCAACCGAGGTGTGAGTGTCAGCAAGATAACCGTTGTTTTTATAGAATTTCTTCAGCGTACTTGCCGTTTCTGCTTCATCGGCAAAATATCCGACAAAGGTTTGATCAATGATCGACTTAATTTCATTCGATACGGTATATTTTCCGTTCTTGGCAAGCTCGGACATATATTCGGCAGTCTGTGCCGCATTCGAGGAGAAATAAAGCAAACGTTCGAGATTGCTGGAAATCAAAATATCCATCGAAGGCGACATCGTGAGGTGGAAGTCGCGGTTTCTGTCATACGTTCCCGTTCTCAAGAATTCGGTCAATACGTTGTTAGAGTTCGATGCACATACCAGCTTATCGAGCGGCAGACCCATTTTCTTAGCAATATACGCAGCGAAAATATTTCCGAAGTTACCCGTAGGAACACAAACGTTGACGCTCTCGCCGTAAGTAATCTCACCCGCTTTCAAAAGATCGCAGTATGCCGAAACGTAATAAACGATCTGCGGTGCCAACCGTCCCCAGTTGATCGAATTGGCACTCGAAAGAACGTAGGAATTTTCAAGAAGCTTTGCTTTTGCTTCGGCATCGGAAAAGATTTTCTTTACACCGTTTTGTGCGTCGTCAAAATTTCCCTTAATCGCGCAGACGTTCACGTTGGATCCCGTTTGCGTTGCCATTTGAAGCTTCTGAACCTTGCTGACGCCGTCTACGGGATAAAATACCATAATCTTAATACGATTGATATCCTTATATCCCTCAAGCGCCGCTTTTCCCGTATCCCCCGAGGTTGCTACCAGGATCAGTGCCGTATTATCCTCCCCGGTCTTTACCAATGCTCTGGAAAGAAGGCGGGGCATGATCTGAAGCGCCATATCCTTGAATGCCGCCGTAGGTCCGTGCCAAAGCTCCAGAGAAAAGAGATTATCGGTGACTTTTTTCAGCGGTGCCGCACCGCCCTGGAAGGAAGCTTCGCTATAAGCCGCGGTACAATCTGCCAAGAGCTCCTCCGCAGTATAATCACTCAAAAACTTACCAAGGATATAGGCAGCACGCTCGGGATAGTTTTTCTCACACAGCGCGAGGATTTCCTTTTCGGTCAGCGAAGGAATGGTTTCGGGAACAAAAAGTCCGCCATCGGTTGCCAAGCCTTGTTTAATGACTTGAGCAGATTCAAATTTCGTTTCTTTTGTGTCTCTGGTACTATAATACTTCATTTTTTTGCCTTTCTGTTTGTATTGCTATTTCATTAACACACACCAAATGCGTTGATAATATGATTAATTTTGAGAAGCTTATGGGTGTCTTTGTGGAGAAAAACTTCGATAACGTCCATCCGTGGTTGCTTTCTTTGGTCGCACGCACGGCAGGTGGTAAGATAGGCTTGCGCCGCTTTGACGGTTCTTTTTTGCTTTGAACGGTCTACAGCAGAGGCAGGAGAGCCGTACGCAAGATAGAGGGTCTCATCAACCGAGCGGGCTTTCACCTCTACGAAAACGAGATATTGCCGATTGGTGACAATCAGATCGATCTCGTTATGCGATTGATGTTTATTTTTGTCTAAAATGCGGTATCCTTGTTTTTTCAGGAACTTTGCCGCATAGGACTCCCCGATACGACCGATTTCTACTGTTTTCATTGCTTTTCATCCTCTAAAAAACGAATGAACTTTTTTCGGTGAATCGGAGACGGGCCATACGTACGGAGTGCTTCCATATGTTCTTTCGTTCCGTAGCCTTTGTGTTTCAATATTCCGTATTGAGGATATTTTTCGTGGAGCTGTACGCATTGACAAGTCGGATCGT
>JAZOSZ010000099.1:0-2093 GCA_045657365.1 Eubacteriales bacterium | reverse complement strand
CTCGACGGTATTCCCCTTGGTATTCTCCACCGAAAAATATCTTCTCGGCTCGCCCTTATACTCAAAGCGGCAGATCGTATCGGTCAGTCCGCCAAAGCCTGCGGCAAAGTAGCATCTCTGATCGGTGGTAATTCTGTAATGCACGAGATAACCGTCGTCGGGCAGAAGCGGATAGGCTTCCATATTGACGTGCACGTCGGGAAACCACGACGAGATCTGCGAAAGCTCATATTCCATCCAGCCGTTTTTGAATTCGGCGTGAACGTCCTCGGAATCGTGGAACCAACGCGAGGTCTGGTCGATGTCCTCGGTATAATAGAAGCGCGAACGGCGACCGGGGGTAATGGCAAGACCGCTGTTGAGGATTCCGCACTTTTCGTAATAGGTAACCTTACTCAGAATCCAGTCGGACACCGCGCCCATCAGCTGAGGGGCATCTCCCGCAAAGATGAAAAAGCGGTCAACCTTTTCATCGTTTTTGTGCGAACCGTAGAGAGTTCTGTTGAAAATCTCAGCACTGCCGCTAATCGCGTATCCCGTTTCGGTAGGGGTATAATGCGTACTTGATTTCAAATATTTTTCTTTTTTCATTGATTCTTCTCCGATGCAATATACTCAGTGATCTCACGGTACCACGGGTGGAAGCTCTCGCACGTCATCGTAAATACGTTCTCACGAAGCATCTTGGCAACAAAATCGGTGCAATCCTTAGCATCACCGCAAATGATCTCTCCCTCTCCGACGGGAAGGATTTTCGCAATTCCCGCCTCTGCCAGCTTCGGTCCCATCGCGCGGGTACTGTACATCGGCCAGGTATAGGGCGCGGATGCGGGGAATTTGGAAAGTCTTGCCTTGAATTCGGCGCGTTTCGTTTCGTCCTTGACCGAATTCAAAAGCTCCTCAATCCAACAATATTCGATAAAGTGCTTGAAGGTCATCGGGCTCGTCGTTACGCCCCAGAACATCACGTAGCACTTGACACCGAACTTTTCACGGCTGTCGTACATTCTCTGCCAAGGAGAGCCGTGCGAGAAGGGATAGTCGCCGTATGGTCCGAAGCGGGGACCTTCCTTGATATCTCCCCCGACAAGTGCCTCGGCGTGCTTTCCGCGTGCCGCCACCGAATGGGTGGGATTATCACTGCGAAGGCTTCCCTCTTGCTTGCGGAAGACCTCGGTGATGTATCCGACGTCGGAGGGACGGTCCATGTGCCATTCCTCAAAGACGTGTTCCCAATTCTTCTGCGAGAAGGTAGGAAGCACGAGCGTTCCCTCGCTGACCGTTTCCTCGAGCGCGGCGATGACCGTTTCGGCACCGCCCTCGATCGGTCCGAGTGCTTTGAGCGAGGAGTGAACGAGAAGAATCGAATCTTTTTCCATGTGGAAGCCCTTCAGGGCTTCCACCAGCATTTCTTTTGTTAACATCATTACAGTCCCATCAATTCCATTGCATTTTCGTGGGTAATCTTATTATACATCGTCTTCGTGATCACGCCGCGATCGAGCCAATCCTTGAGCTGATCGAGCATGGGAGCGGTACAATTGCGGCTGATGCAGTCGGTACCGAAGTACATTCTTTCATAGAATTCGCGAAGGAACGCTGCCGAGAAGTCCTCGTCACGCTGAAGGTTTGCCAGAGGCGTACCGTCCGAGAGGTCGAGGTGCAGGTTCGGGTAACGGCGAAGAAGCTTCGGAACGACGCCCTCTTCTCTGATCGGCTGTCCCGAGATCGGGAAGAACGGAGTTCTCGTGCCGGGCATCTTACAGGAGTGACCGTAGAGGTCCATATGGACGCATCTCTCACCGGGGGTTTCGAGCTTTGCAATCTCACACCAGAACACGGGGCCGTGTCCGAGGAAGATGAGCTTCGGGAATCTCTGGAGCGAGAGCTCGAGCTGAGGAAGTCCGGGATCGTCATAAACTCCGAAGTCGCCCTCGTGCATATCCGAGCCATCCCACGTCAGAGGAAGTCCTACCTTCTCTGCGGCGCGGAACAGGTTCTGCATCTTGGGATCCTTCATTTCCATCTGAGGCATAACCTCACCGATTCCCTTACAGCCGAGGTCCTTATATGCCTGCAAGCGCTCCTCGAGC
>JAZOSZ010000098.1:0-8691 GCA_045657365.1 Eubacteriales bacterium | reverse complement strand
ATCCAATTTTTTCTTCGGCTCGGCTTCTCTTCTCCTTCTTCGATACGCTTCCTCTGCGTTTCTTCTTTCGTTTGTTTTTTCTTCGTTTGCCTTTGGAATTCTCAATCTTCTTCCAATCAAAGGATTTGACGGCGGTCGGATTTTCCGTGCGCTTCTTCTCTTTTGGCTTCCCCTTCCCGTGGCTGAAAAAATCTCGTCCGCTCTCTCGTTTTTTTTCGTTCTGTTCTTATGGACACTTTCGGTTTATCTTCTTCTTCGGACGGCGTCCTCACTCTCGCTTTTCGTTTTTTCGCTTTCTCTGTTTGCCCGCATTTTTCTTTCCGAAGAATGAAAAGTTCCTTTTTTGAGGATTTGGAAGATTTCCGAAGATTTCGGGAGAAAAAGAGAGATTCTTTGATTTTTTCCATAAAAAAACTCGATTAAACCCAAATAATTCAATTTTTCGACGATTTTTCAAGATTTTTTTAAAAATCTATTGCAATTCTCTGCGTTTTCTGTTACAATATTCGCATCGGCTGATGAGGGTGGTATTTAATGCTCTGTGAGAGTATTGAGTTCTACCCCGATTCAATCTGTTTTTAATTTATTTTTAATCAAAGGAGTATTTATGCGGAATGAAAAGAAAGCTGATAGAATTGAGGAATATTTGTAAGTCCTTTGACGGAGAGCAGATTCTTTCCAACGTAGATCTTTACATCAACGACCACGAGTTTATTACTCTGCTTGGTCCTTCGGGGTGCGGTAAAACGACAACGCTCCGTATCATTGGCGGCTTTGAGACGCCTGACAAGGGTGACGTATATTTTGACGGTGTTCGTATCAACGACGTCCCCCCCTACAAGCGTTCGGTCAACACGGTCTTCCAGAAATACGCACTCTTCCCTCATCTCAACGTATATGACAATATTGCGTTTGGCTTAAAGCTTGCCAAAGTCAACAAAGATGAGATTCGTGCCCGCGTTTCCAAAATGCTGGAGCTGGTCAATCTGCGCGGCTTTGAACGAAGAAACGTCAATCTTCTTTCGGGAGGACAGCAACAACGTGTTGCGATTGCCCGTGCTTTGATCAACGAGCCCCAGGTGCTTCTTTTGGACGAGCCTCTCGGCGCACTCGACCTCAAGCTTCGCAAAGATATGCAGAAGGAACTAAAGTCGATTCAGACACGTACGGGAATCACTTTTATTTACGTTACCCACGATCAAGAGGAAGCTCTTTCGATGTCGGACACGGTCGTCGTTATGGCGGACGGTCGAATCCAGCAGATCGGCACGCCCGTAGATATTTACAACGAGCCAAAAAATGCGTTTGTTGCCGACTTTATCGGTGAGTCGAACATCATCGACGGCACGATGCTGGACGATTTCTCGGTCAGATTTTCGGGTCACACCTTTGAATGTCTCGACAAAGGCTTTGCCAAGAACGAGGCGGTAGACGTCGTCGTTCGCCCCGAGGACGTGGATATCGTTCCGCTCGAGCGCTGTATGCTGACGGGCAAGGTCACCTCGATCACCTTTAAGGGAGACTATTACGAGATCATTACCGACGTTTGCGGCTTCAAGTGGATGATCGAAACGTCCGACGCCGTTGCCCCCGAGGCAATCGTAGGTCTTTCGATCGATCCTGATGCCATTCACGTAATGAAAAAATCGGAATATTCCAATATGTTCGGCGATTACTCGACCTTCTCCGAGGAAATCGAGCATCTTTCCGATGTTACGACGGAGGACGTGGAAGAATGACCAATACGACCAAAGTACCGAACGCAAAAAGAGACACCCGTTCTCTTTTGCAGAAATATGCGGCGGCACCTCATATCGTATGGTCCGTCCTGTTTGTGCTGGTTCCTCTGGTATTCGTCGCTTACTACGCATTTACCGACGCAGAGGGCGCTTTTACCTTTGCGAACGTCGCAAAGTTTTTCACCTCTACCAATCTGACGATCTTTTTCCGCTCCCTGAAGCTTGCTATCATTGCAACGGCAATTTGTCTGCTCGTTGGTTACCCGATTGCTTACGCAATCTCTCGTTGCAAACCGAAAACCCAACGTGCCATGATCCTTCTTCTGATGGTTCCGATGTGGATGAACTTTCTCATTCGTACCTATGCGATTATGGTACTCATTCAGGATACGGGAATTATCAATTCTTTCCTCGGGAAGCTCGGCTTTGCTCCCTTCCGTATGCTTGGCACCGAAGGCGCGGTCGTTTTGGGTATGGTATACGATTACCTTCCTTATATGATTCTTCCGATCTATTCCGTGATGTCGAAAATTGACTACCGATTGGTAGAGGCGGCAGGTGACCTCGGTTGTAACAGCTGGGCTGTGATGCGCAAGGTTATCTTTCCCCTGAGCCTTTCCGGTGTCATTTCGGGTGTGACAATGGTTCTTGTTCCCTCGATCAGTACCTTCTATATTTCACAGAAGCTCGGTGGCGAGGATACGCTGATGATCGGTGACCTGATCGAACAGAACTACTATTCGGGTGACTATAATATGGCGGCATCGCTCTCCCTGGTTCTGATGCTGATTCTTCTTTTGGGACTTGCGATTGCCAACCGATTTTCCGATGGAGATGAAGGGGGTGGAATGGTATTATGAAAAAGCTGTCCAACCTTTTAATCATTCTTACGCTTGTCTTTCTCTTTGCCCCGATTGCCGTTCTGATTTTCTTTTCCTTTAATGCAGGCTCCAGTACGGCAGTATTCAGCGGTTTTTCGCTCAAGTGGTATGCCGAGCTTTTCAAAAACAGTGAAATTCTCGATGCTTTGAAAAATTCGCTGATCCTTGCCATTTCTTCGGCAATCGTCGCTACGGTACTTGGCACTGCTGCCGCGTTTGGCATTCATCACATGAAGAACAAGCACGCGCGCCGTTCCCTGATGACCGCCACGAATATCCCGATGATGAACCCCGAGATCATTACGGGTATCTCAATGATGTTCCTCTTCGTCTTCGTGGGAACGCTTCTGCACAAAAAGGATATGCTTGGCTTTGGGACGATGCTGATCGCCCACGTGACCTTCAGCCTTCCTTACGTGATTCTCAACGTTCTTCCGAAGTTCAAGCAAATGGACAAGGCTCTCCCCGAAGCGGCGCTTGACCTCGGCTGTACGCCGATCCAATCCTTCTTTAAGGTTCAGCTCCCCGCAATTCTTCCCGGAGTCCTGACAGGTCTGATCATGTCCTTTACCCTGTCGCTTGACGATTTTGTCATCAGTTACTTTACGACAGGCTCAGATTTTCAGACACTTCCCGTATATATTTACGGACAGACCAAGCGTCGCGTAGGACTTGATCTCTATGCGCTCTCCGCGATTATTTTCGTCGTAATTCTCGTTCTCCTGCTTCTCACCAATCTGGAAAAGAACAGTGACGAGCGTATTCGCGCTAAAAAAGAAAAGGAAGAAAAGAAACGCAAAGCCGCAATTCTCCGTGCGCAAAAGCAGCGTAAGCAAGCCAAAGCACCGCAAAAAGAATCGGCAGCAGTTTCCCGTTTTTCCAAAAAAAGACAATCCTATCTTCTCAAAACGGTTTGTGTTCTGCTCGTTCTCTCAATCCTCATCAGCGTTTGTATTGTATTGAGTGTCTTCTCCGAGAAGACGATGACGCTCAACGTCTACAACTGGGGTGAATATATTTCCGACGGCTCCGAGGACTCGCTCAACACCAACGAAGAATTTGAGCGCTATTGCGAAGAAGAGCTTGGAATGAAGGTAAAGGTCAATTACGCGACCTATGCTTCCAACGAAGACCTTTACGCAAAGGTTTCCAAGGGAGCGGTCAGCTACGACGTTATTATTCCCTCGGACTATATGTTGGCAAGAATGGCAAGCGAGGGACTTCTGGCAGAACTGGATTTCTCCAACATTCCGAACTATGAAGAAGCAATTTCCGAGGATTTCCGCGGACTTTACTACGACCCCGACAACAAATATTCGGTTCCCTACACCTACGGTCGTGTCGGTGTGATTTACAACGCCAACGTGGTAGAGGAAGAAGATGCGGGTGACTGGGATTTGATGTGGAATCCGAAATACGCAAAACAGATCGTTCAGTTCAACAACCCCCGCGACGCGTTTGGTACGGCGTTCTATAAGCTCGGACTTGACGTCAACACGACCGACCGAGACGCTTGGGATCAAGGACTTGCCGAGCTGAAAAAGCAAAAGCCGCTTCTCAAAAAGCTCGTAATGGACGAAATCTATAATATGATGGAATCGGGCGAAGCCGCGATTGGTACCTACTATGCAGGCGACTATCTGACGATGCTGGATAACCAGGCGCCGAACGTCGACCTTCAGTTCTACTATCCCGAACGCACGAATCTTTTCGTCGATGCGATGTGTGTCCCCAAGAGCTGTCAGAACAAAGAGCTTGCCGAGATTTACATTAACTTTATGCTCAGCCAAGAGGTAGCAATCGCCAATGCAGAGTATATCTGCTACGCTTCCCCCAACGCCCTTGTTTATGAGGACGAAGGATATATGGAAGATATGGGCGAGGAAGCATACGAGATCCTCTACCCCGAGGATTTCGACTTTGCCGCAGCATACGATCAGAACTGTTATAAAGACCTCGACGCAGACACGAAATCCTATCTGAACGAAAAATGGACCGAATTCCGAACCTCGGGTGGCACAACACTTCCCGAAGAAGGAGAGGACGGCGAAGATTCGAGCGGAATGATTGCCGCGATCGTCGCAACCTCAATCGGCGGTGCCGTACTCGTCGGATTCGGCGTGTACGCGATCGTTTCTTACAAAAAGAAGAAGAAAAAAGCCGCAACAAAATAATCCTAAGCCGCCACGGAACACCGTGGCGGCTTTTTTTGAAAAAATCCTTTACAAAAATGATATTTTGTGGTATAATAATCTTACCACACAAATTGAATATCTTGATGTACTCTTACTGTATCTATGGGCGTAGTGTACCTTTTTTACCTATACATATTTTTTTGGTAAAAACGTACGCTCTGTTTCTGTACGCTCGCCCGATATTATAAGAGTAAGCTTTCAGATTCAATTTGTGTGGTAGCAATGGAGCTGCGTTTTTCGTGCGTAGCTTCGGCTACGCACTTTTTGTTTGAAAGGAAAAGAAAAATGAAACCCTTCTCGAAAATTCTTTATCTTCTATTCTGCCTTTTATTCCTCGCCAACACTTTTTCCTCATGTGCCAAAAATGAAACCAACGGAACAGAAAACGAGCTTCTCGAAACAGAACCGCCAAAAGAAAGTATCACAGAAACACTAGAGTATTTTCTGTTAGATGACGACACATACGCCGTCATCGGTGCAAATTCAAAAAATTTATCTGAGATCACTATTCCTGATTCTTACAAGGAAAAACCCGTAACAAAGATTTTTGAAAATGCTTTTAAAGATTTCAAAAACTTAAAAACACTCATTATCTCGGAATCCATTACAAGCATCGGTGCATCTGCTTTTTCCGACTGTATAAATTTAACCAATATTACCATTCCCTTCAACGTTACAACGATTGACAAATCTGCGTTTGATGGTTGTTTAAATATTACGAATGCTAATATTTCTACAAACGTAATTTCCGCAATCTCGAAATACAATTTAAAATCAGTCATTATTAACGGTGGAACGAATATTGCCGATCATTCATTTGATTCGTGTTGCAATTTAACGGACGTTACCATTCTTCACGGAATCACACGTATTGGAAACTCTGCTTTTTATCGTTGTAATCAACTGACTAATATCTCAATCCCGGAAAGTGTGATAAGCATTGGTGATAATGCTTTCTACGGTTGTTGTTCCTTGACCGAGTTCAAAATTCCAAATTCCGTTACAACCGTTGGCAAAAGTGTCTTTGCAAATTGTAATAATCTAAAAAATATAACGATTGGCAACGGCATCACCAAGATTGAAGATTTTATGTTTTTCTATTGCAATTTTGAAAGTATCTCCCTTCCCGAGTCTGTTACAAAAATTGGTTTATCTTCTTTCAAGTACTGTACGAATTTAAAAAGCATTACACTCCCCGAAAACGTTACAAGTATTGGCGATGAGGCATTTTATTGGTGTCCCAAACTCACCGAAATCACAATTAACAAAAATGTAGAAAGCATAGGCTCTGCATTCTACTGCTGTAATAGCTTGACCAATATTTATTTTGCGGGAACAGAAGAGGAATGGAATGCCATTGAGAAAGCAAATGCGATGATTCCTTCCTCGGTAACGATTCATTTTGATTGTGTTAAATAAAGAATATGACGGCGGTTCTTTTGGGTAACCAAAATTAAACCGCCGTCGTTGTTTTTATTTTAATAATAGAAATTCGGAGCAACGCTCTTCATATCTGCTTTCGCGAGAATGTCCTCGTCGATTTCGATCTGCTCAAAATACGGTGCGAGATATTCTGCCAGAAGCTGCTGTTTCAGGGCAGGCAGGAAAGAATACTGTCCCGTTTTCGTTCCAATAAAGAAATCCGCGTTTTCGGAATTTTCGTATCCCGCTTCTTCGAGCTCATATCGCATCACGATATGAATTCCCCACTCGGTTTCGACCTGCGCAATCTCGCCTTCCTTCATTTTGAAAACCTTATCGCGAATCTCGTTCCAAGCGGTATCCGAGGTCTTTGTGATATAATATCCGTTTTTGTAAGGCTCTTCTGCGTAGTAAGTTTCGATCAGTGCGTCAAATCCCGAATAATTGCCCTGTGCCGCTTGAGAATGCACAGCGCTGACGTCGGCACGGATTTGTTTGATTCGCTCTTCCGACAAAGGTTTCGTCTTATAAGTCTTATCCTCATTCTGCACGCGGCGACGTTCGCCATTGACTTTATCGTATGCGACCTTGCCCTCTTCGGTCAGATAGATCGTATCTCCATTGATATCCTTTTTATCACTGGGAATTCCCTTTTCGGTATCGTAGGAAATCCGCTTGATATCGTTCTTCCGATAATAGATCGCGTCGTGGTTTTCGTCTTCCTCGTACACGTATTCAAAAGTGGTAAAGAGAATGTGCTTGAATCGTGCGTAGGTGTTCTGATAATACTCCTCGTACATCTCGGCGCCGATCTTTCCGCCGTTTTCTCCGTAAAGATGATTTTGCAAATAGGCGATCTTGGCTTCCATCAGGTAGGCTTCGCGAAGAACGTCGACGTTCACACCGTACTGCGTCAGCATTTTATTGAACTCTGCTTTCGATCCGTCGGCTTCATCGTTGATCATACGTTCGATCTCATCGTCAATTTCCTGCACCGTTTTTTCGGGAAGCTCGAGTCCCAGCTCGTCAAAGACGTGTGCCGCCGCCAAAAATCTTTTGGTTTCATTCAATACGAATTCGGTATAATATTCATTATAGGTTTTGCCCGACGCATCGATGAGTGTATCCCAATGGGCATCATCGTTTGCGCTGACGCCGTAATTGGCGCAATAAGTTCCCTTCATTCGGGAGAGGTAAAGATAGAAGAGGTTGAGCGTGATCTCGGAATCTCCCAGCTCCATCATTTTCGGTCCCGTGGAAGAACAGCCAATCAGGCAAAGCAGAAGCATCAGCATACAAAGAGCAAATGCCGTGATTCGTTGAATCAATTTCATTATATCATTCCTTTCCTTTGATTACAGATAATTTTTAAGAAGCTCCTCGTAGCGACAGAAAAGTCGGTAGAGAAAATTCAGAACGTTTTCGTCCTTTTGTTTGCGAATAACCACTGTCGGGGAATCCGACATAATGACTCGGATTCGTCCGCGATTCTCGTCGGAAAGATCCGACCACACCTCAAAATCGAAGACCGTCGGGGTAACTCGGATTTCGCTTTGCTCCTCAATGATTGTTGCGATCGAGCAGCGCATTGCCGCAGCGCGCACAAGGGCAACCATTAAAAGGCTTTGCGTCGGTTTCGGCACGTCTCCGTAGCGATCGATCAGCTCGTCAATGATATCGTCACGGTCTTCGGGCGTTTCAATGAGCGCAATTCGCTTATAGAGCCCCATTCTCTGTGCGGACGAGGCGACGTATTTTTCGGGAATATAAGCATCGCTCCGCAAAGTAACGGTACATTCGATCTTCTCTTGGGGCTTTTCTCCCTTTTCTTCGAGCACCGCTTCGTTCAGAAGTTTGATATAGAGCTCGTAGCCTACCGCGTCGAGATGACCGTGCTGTTCTGCACCAAGAAGATTTCCTGCCCCTCGAATCTCGAGATCGCGGATCGCGATCTTAAAGCCTGCGCCAAATTCAGCATATTCGCGAATTGCTTCGAGTCGCTTAGTAGCGACCTCGTTGACGGTTTTATCTTTCGGATAGGTAAAATAGGCGTACGCACGGCGCGCCGAACGTCCGACACGGCCTCGGATCTGGTGCAACTGAGAAAGTCCGAGTCGGTGAGAACCTTCTACGATAAGGGTATTGGCATTGGGAATGTCCACACCTGTCTCAATAATTGTGGTACAAACGAGAATATCGATCTGTCCCGCAAGCATCTCGCCCCAGATGTCTTCAAGATGCTCCTTATCCATTTTTCCGTGTGCCACGGTAATTCTTGCTTCGGGAATTGCCCTTGCGAGCTTTGCCGCACACGCATCGATGCTTTCAACAAAATTATAGAGATAGAACACCTGTCCGCCGCGGCGAAGCTCACGGCGAATCGCTTCAATGAGAATCAGCTCGTCATATTCAAGCACGTAGGTCTGTACGGGAAGACGGTCGCCGGGTGCTTCA
>JAZOSZ010000097.1:0-1527 GCA_045657365.1 Eubacteriales bacterium | reverse complement strand
TGCAACGGTAATAGCAATGATCTTACCATAGTTGGTTTTCTTCTTAAAGAACATAATATACCTCCTGTATATAAATAAAAAGTTTTTCTGTTTATAGTATATCATATTTTTCAAAAAATGCAATAGAATTTTGAATTTTTTTATATTTTTTTACTTTTTTACTGTTTCGTACTCAAACGCAACCTTTTCGCTTGGAAAATCTCCTGTTTTTTTGAAGTAAGGATTGACAAATGATTCTTGGGGTGATATAATAATTATTTGATATGAAAACAAGATTTTCTTGGAAAGGATAGGCACTACCATATGCAATGGACTTCTCTTAACGATCTGCGCGAAAAGTATCTTTCGTTTTTCGAATCCAAGGGACACCTTCGTCTCCCCTCTTTTCCGCTCGTTCCCATCAACGACAAATCCCTGCTTTTGATCAACTCGGGCATGGCGCCCATGAAAAAGTATTTTACGGGAGAGGAAATTCCTCCCCGAAACCGAGTGACGACCTGTCAGAAATGTATCCGTACCCCCGACCTTGACCGCGTAGGTCACACCGCACGTCACGGTACGTATTTTGAAATGCTCGGAAACTTCTCCTTTGGTGACTATTTTAAGGAAGAGGCAATTCCGTGGGCATGGGAATTTCTGACCGAATGGCTGGAGATCCCCGGTGAGCTTCTCTGGCCCTCGATCTACGAAAACGACGAGGAAGCATTTGAAATTTGGAACAAAAAGATTGGCGTTCCCGCAGAGCGCATCGTGCGCCTCGGCAAGGCTGACAACTTCTGGGAGCACGGCTCGGGTCCCTGCGGTCCTTGCTCGGAGATCTATTTCGACCGCGGAATCAAGTATGGTTGCGGTTCTCCCGACTGTAAGCCCGGTTGCGATTGCGACCGCTTCATGGAGATCTGGAACAACGTATTCTCTCAGTTCAATAACGACGGTCAGGGCAACTACACCGAGCTCGCACAGAAAAACATCGATACCGGTATGGGTCTCGAGCGTCTCGCTTGCGTAATGCAGGGCGTTGACAATATGTTCGAGGTTGACACCATTCAGAAGGTTATCGGCAAGGTTTGCGAGATCTCCGGCAAGAAGTACGGTGACGATAAGAACAACGATATTTCCATCCGCGTTATTACCGACCACGTCCGCAGCGCAATGTTTATGATCTCTGATACCGTTATTCCCTCCAACGAGGGACGCGGCTACGTTCTCCGCCGTATCATTCGCCGTGCTTGCCGCCACGGTAAGCTCCTCGGCATCGATCATCCCTTCCTTGTTGACGTAGTAGAGGTTGCTATCGGCGAAAGCTGCGGTGCATATCCCGAGCTTTCCGCAAGAGCCGACTACATCAAGAAGGTTCTCTCGATCGAGGAAGAGCGTTTCGACGCCACCATCGATGCAGGTCTTTCGATCCTTTCCAACCTCGTTCGCAACGCTCTCGCTGAAAACTCGAGCGTTATTTCGGGCGAAGAGGTATTCAAGCTTTACGATACATTTGGATTCCCCATCGACCTCACCCGTGAGATCGCA
>JAZOSZ010000096.1:0-1564 GCA_045657365.1 Eubacteriales bacterium | reverse complement strand
TCGACGTCCTCGACGACCCGTAGGGTGTGGGGCTAGCCCCACAAAAACGCGTCCCCGCGTCCTTATTTTTCAATCGCGGCAACAAACGCGCCGAGGTCGGCGGCACCGAGGCATGCCGAGCCTGCGACGAGGACGTCGGCGCCATTTTCTTTACAGATTTCCGCCGTAACGAGGTCAACGCCGCCGTCCACCTCGAGATGGCAGGTGGGATTGACGCGGTCGAGCATTTCGCGAAGCTCACGGACCTTCGGCATCATATCCGCCATAAATTTCTGTCCGCCAAAGCCGGGCTCTACTGTCATCACGAGAACGAGATCACACTTCGTCAGGTAAGGTTCAATCGCAGAAGCGGGTGTTTTTGGCTTGATCACAAGTCCCGCTTTCACGCCCTTGGCGTGAATCATATCGAGCGACTTTTCAATGTTTTCAGGAGTATCTGCCTCGATATGCACCGTCAGAAGATCGGCACCTGCGTCGCAGAATTTTTCCACGTAGCGAATCGGGCGGTCGATCATCAGGTGAACGTCGAGCACGCGGTCGGTTGTCTTACGGAGCGCGGCGACGGTCGAATAGCCGAACGAGAAGTTCGGAACGAACGTACCGTCCATGACGTCGACGTGAAACCACTTGGCACCCGCCTCTTCGAGACGGCGAAGGTCACGCTCAAAATGCATCGGATCTGCCGAAAGCAGCGAAGGAGAAAGAATTTTCATCATAAATACCTCTTATTCCCCCATACAGTCACGCATCGTCTTACCCTTGCCGCAGAGCTTTTCAAAGTCGCGGACGAACGCGGTAACGGCTTCGTTGACCGAGGAGTTTTTGATCAGATTTTCAAAGATTTCGGGGGAAACGGTGACGGCGCCGATGCCGTACGCGCACATTTCCTGTACCTGATAGGAGTTCTTGAAGCTGGCGGCAAGAATCTTCGTATGACAGCTCTTATCGCGCAGAATATCCTGCATCATCTTGGTATGCTCAACGCCGTTTGCACCGAGGTTGTCGATACGGTTAACGTAGGGAGCAGCGTAATCGGCGCCCGCCTTGGAGGCAAGCCACGCCTGAAGCGGCGTATAAATCGAGGTAGCGGTGATCTTCACGCCCTCTTTGGAGAGAACCTGCATTGCCTTGAGTCCCTCGGGAATCGTGGGAATCTTGATATAGGTGCTTTTTCCGAGGTGCTTCTGCATAATATGCGCCTCTTCGATCATATCGTCGGCATTCAGCGAAATGACCTGTGCGTGAAGCTCGGCTTCTTCTCCGATGATCGAACGGATCTCACCAAGCACCTCGTAGGGATTTCTCTTTGCCTTTGCGAGAATCGAGGGGTTGGTGGTAACACCGTCCACGGGATAAAATTCCAGAATTTTTTTGATTTTTTCGACGTTTGCGTCATCAATCAGCAGTTTCATTTTGGGTACCTCTTTTTATGTTTCATTGGTCAGAATTTCGATTTTATCGTCGCGTCGGCAGACGAACGAGAAGCCCGTACGCCCGATCTTTGCGGCGTCAGCAAGGATCAGCACACGCGAGGCGCGCTGAATCATCAGGCGGTCAACGATCG
>JAZOSZ010000095.1:0-2349 GCA_045657365.1 Eubacteriales bacterium | reverse complement strand
AGCTCCGCGCAAAGCTTTCGGAGTGCGACTCCTTTGAGATCCAAACCGTTCACGGACTTGGATACAAGGCGGTGATCAAATGAAAAAGCCTACATTCCAAAAAGTGCTTCGGGAGTTCAGCAGCTTTCTTTTGTTCTTTCTGTCGGTAGGATTTGTGGTGTCCTGCTGTATGATGCTCTTTCTCACCGTATTGTCAAAGGAAATGGGGATCACCTATACCTCAGACAATATCGCAGAAGCGGCAAAGATCACCTTTCTCAATGTCGTGATCATCACCGTCCTTTTCAAAACCGCCGATTTTATCCGTCGCAGAATCATGGTTGATAGACCCGTGAAAATGATCACGGATGCTGCACAAAGAATCATGAACGGTGATTTTTCTGCCCGTGTGAAGAAAATGCACGGCTCGGGCATGGAGGGCTTCAATCAGATCGGTGAGTCGATCAACGCCATGGCAGAGGAGCTTTCCAGTGTAGAAACGCTTCGTACCGATTTTATTGCCAACGTATCCCACGAAATGAAAACGCCTCTTGCCGTGATGCAGAACTACGGAACGCTTTTGCAGACCCCCGATTTATCCGAAGAAAAGCGAATTGAGTATGCAAAGGCAATCACTGATGCTTCGCGCCGTCTTGCCGATATGATGACGAATATATTAAAGCTCAACCGACTTGAAAATCAGCAGATCTACCCGAATCCCACCACCTTCGACCTCGGAGAACAGCTTTGCGAGAGTCTTTTGCAGTATGAAAGCACGTGGGAAAGAAAGAAGATTGAGATTGAAACCGATATTGCGGAGAACGTGATCGTTTTTGCCGATGCGGAGCTTTTGTCGCTTGTGTGGAACAACCTTTTCTCCAATGCCTTCAAGTTTACCGAGGACGGCGGTAAGGTCACCCTCACGCTTACCGCAGACGAAACATACGCTACGGTCAAAGTAACCGACACGGGATGCGGAATGAGTGCCGAGGTCGGGGCGCACATCTTTGAAAAATTCTACCAAGGCGACACCTCGCACGCAACGCAGGGCAACGGACTTGGCTTGCCTCTGGTCAAAAGAGTAGTGGACATTATGCAGGGCGAGATCGGTGTAGAAAGCGCCGTCGGTATTGGCACAACCTTTACGGTTAAGATCAGGAGGGCGAATGATGGATTGGAAGAAGATAGGTAAAACTTTGCTGTTTCCGCATATCGCGATTATGATATTGCTCGTTCCGATTGCAACCGTTTTACTTGTCGGCGCTATGGTGTTTGTCGGAACGGAGTCGGTGATTGCATACATCTCCTACGTTCTTGCCGCTTATACCTTGACGGTCTGGTGCTTCAAAATCCCGTATTTGATCGATTTTTTCAAGACCTTCAAACACGAAAATAAATATGCAAGAAGATGGCAAGACGATACTCGTTTGCGTGTAAATGTATCTCTTTACGGCTCACTTGCGTGGAATGCCTTGTACGGAATCTTTCAACTGTGGCTTGGATTTTATCACCACACGTTTTGGTTCTATTCTCTTGGCGCATACTATATCTGCCTTGGCGTGATGCGATTTTTCTTGGCGCGTCATACAACGAGATATGCTCCCGGCGAGAGAATGTCGACCGAGCTTAAAAAATACCGCACCTGCGGGATCGTATTTCTTGTGATGAACTTAGCACTTGCGCTGATCATCTTCTTTATGGTTTATTGGAACAGAACCTTCGAGCATCACATGATTACGGCAATTGCAATGGCTGCTTACACGTTTACCGCGCTAACGACCGCGATCGTCAACGTCGTAAGATACAGAAAGTATAACAGCCCCGTCTTTTCGGCATCCAAGGCAATCAGCCTTGCGGCGGCTCTTGTGTCAATGCTGACGCTGGAATCCACGATGCTCACTACCTTCGGCGACGGAACGATGACGGCTACTGCCCAAAAATGGATGCTCGGTGCAACGGGTGGTGTGATCTCCTCGCTTATCGTGGCTACGGCAATTTATATGATCGTTGTCGGAACGAAGAAACTCAAAGAATTAAAAACTGAGGTTGAAAATGGAAAATAACAATCAAGAAAAAAACGGATTTACTTACACTTATTCCGCCAAAGAGCAGGAAGAGCTGAAGCGTATCCGTGAGAAATATACTGCGCCGACAGAAGTTGAGGACAAGATGGCTCGCTTGCGCCGATTGGATGCAAGCGTAACGAGGACAGCACAGATCGTGGCACTGATCTTCGGTGTCATCGGTACGTTAATTCTCGGCTTTGGAATGAGCTTGATTATGACCAATCTGTCGGAGAAGCTTCTCGGAACGCATCAGGATCTGGTGATGGTGATCGGCATTATCGTCGGTGTGATCGGAGGAATGATC
>JAZOSZ010000094.1:0-5833 GCA_045657365.1 Eubacteriales bacterium | reverse complement strand
TGTTTTCCCCCGATTCGGAACAGGCGAAGGAAAGTGCACCCTCAAGGAATCTGTAAGAGGATATGACATCTATATCCTTTGCGATTGCTTCAATTACGGTGTGACACACGAGGTTTACGGCTATACCGTACCTTATACCCCCGACGAGCATTATGCTAATCTTAAGAGAGCCATTGCCGCAATGACAGGCAAGGCAAGAAGAATTACCGTTATTATGCCTATGCTCTACGAGGGTAGACAGCACAAGCGCTCCAGCCGCGAGTCTCTCGACTGCGCAATTATGCTCCAGGAGCTCATCAATATGGGCGTTACGAACATCATCACCTTCGACGCTCACGACCCCAGAGTCCAGAACGCAATTCCGCTTTCCGGCTTTGACGACGTTCGCCCCAGCTATCAGATGATCAAGGCGCTCGTCCGCGCAGTTCCCGACGTTCAGCTCAATAAGGACTCTCTTATGATCATTTCTCCCGACGAGGGCGCTATGGGACGTTGTATGTACTTCTCCTCGGTGCTCGGTCTCGATATCGGTATGTTCTATAAGAGACGTAACTATTCTGTAGTCGTAAACGGCAGAAATCCCATCGAGGCACACGAGTATCTCGGTAAGGACCTCACCGGTATGGACGTTATCGTCGTTGACGATATGATCTCCTCGGGCGAGTCTATGCTCGACGTTGCCGCTCAGCTCAAGCAGAAGGGCGCAAAGAGAATTTTCGCATTCACCACCTTCGGACTCTTCACAAGCGGTCCCGATAAGTTCGATAAGGCTTATAAGGAAGGCATCATCGACAGAGTCTTTACAACCAACCTCACCTATACAGCACCCGAGGTGCTCTCTCGCGAGTGGCACGTAGAGGTAAATATGTGCAAGTACGTTGCATATATCATTGATACCCTCAACCACGACGATACCCTCAGCGAGCTTCTTAACCCCGTTAAGAGAATTCATAAGCTCGTAGAGAAGCATAAGAAGGACCAGGAAACTCAGGTACAGATAAAGTTTGATAACTAAATTTGACAAAAAGAGGGGAGATTTTCTCCCCTCTTGAGTTTTTTGAAATAAACATCACTAAAATTGCTTGACAAGATAATTTTTTTGTGATATAATGTTCGGGTGAATGTTGAGACTCAGTTTCTACTGTGTTTAATATTACGAGGTGTGGCTCAGCTTGGGGACGTTTGCGACCGCTGCCTGTGGCAGATCAAGGGAGCAAAAAGGAGTGGCAGTGACTTGCCGATTGGCGAGTTGCGAGCAACGAAGACAGAGGCTTAGTCACAACAGGGAGAGCGCGTAGCGTTCTAACCATTTTAAACAACTGAATAATCGAGGTGTGGCTCAGCTTGGTAGAGCGCTACGTTCGGGACGTAGAAGTCGCAAGTTCGAATCTTGTCACCTCGACCATCAAATCAAAAAAGAGAGGCGTTGCCTCTCTTTTTTGATTTGACTGTGAATATTAAAATTCAAGTTGACGTCATTGCTGTTTATTTGATTTTTGCAAGCTTTGCCGTATTGGCGATAACGATGAGCGTCATTTCCTTTTCGAGTGCCGCGTTCGGGTCGATCGTTGCGTTGACGTGATCTCCCGTGCGAATGGCAACGATATTGAATCCGTATTTTTTACGGAGATTGAGTTCGATCAGATTGCTTCCCACCCATTCGTCTTTGACGTCAATTTCGACGAGCGCGACGTCCTCGGAGAGCGAGAGCATGTCGATAAAGCCCGAGCTGAGCATATTTTTTGCCAGCCGTACGCCAGATTCGGTTTCGGGAAAAACGACCTCGTCGGCACCGACGCGGAGCAGAATTTTTTGATGAAGCTCGTTGGCACACTTGGCAATGACGGTCCTGACTCCCAACTCTTTGCAGAGTGTGACTGCCATCACGCTTGCCTCAAGGTTACTTGCCATACAAACGATGACGGTATCGATCTCGGCAATTCCGAGACGGCGGATCACCTCGATCTCGGTAACGTCGGCGCACTTACAGATCGGCAGATATGCCGCCGCGTCGTTGACAACTGATTGCTCCCTATCGACGGCCAGGACTTCCATTCCGTGCCGTACCAGCTCTTTGGCTACGGCGGTTCCGTAGCGTCCCAGACCGAAGACGGCAAAGGTTTTCTTTTTTTGCATCATAAAATCTCCTTACTAATTCAAATACTTCGGGTTACCCAATACTGATATCCTCGGTGGGGTCGGAAATAAGGTCTTGATGTTCGCCTTTCCTGCCGAGTGCGATCGCAAGTGAGATCGGTCCGATTCGTCCGAAATACATCGTTGCGATGATGATTGATTTTCCGACGGCACCGAGACTTGCTGTGAAATTCCGCGAAAGACCGACGGTTGCCGTGGCGCTGGTGGTTTCATAAATGACGTCGATGAGCGGTGCCTCGGTAGAGGCTGCCAGCAGGACGGTTGCCGTGAAAAGAATCACGAAGAACATCGTTACGACGGCGACGGCTTTTCTGACAGAAGCTTCCGAAATCGTGCGACGGAAGACGGTGGCAGAGGTTTTATTGCGAATCGTAGCAAATGCGGAGCAGAGCAGAACGACGAGGGTGACGGTTTTAACGCCGCCTGCCGTTCCGACGGGGGAACCGCCGATGAACATTAAAATCAGGGAAATGACCGAAGACGCCGGCGTGAGATTCTCTTGCGGAAGTGAGGCGAATCCTGCCGTTCTCGTAGTAACCGACTGGAAGAGGGAGATCTGAATTTTATCGAAGAGCGAGAGCGTTCCGATTGTATTCGGGTTGCGATATTCCAAAAGGAAGAAGAGAAGCGCGCCACCGAGAAGAAGTACGAGGGTTGCGGTGATTGCAATCTTCGTATGGAGAGTAAGGTGGCGGAAGATTTTCTTGTTTTCGTGCGTTCGGCTTCGCAGAACGCGGAGAATGTCCCACCAGACGATATAACCGATACCTCCGAGAATGATGAGCAACGAGGTGACGGTATTGAGCAGGGGATTGGTAGCATAATTCATCAGGCTGTTTTCTCCGATAACATCAAGTCCCGCGTTACAGAAAGACGATACCGCGTGGAAGACCGAGATCCAGATGCCACGCGCCCCGAACTCGGGAACGAAGACGATCATTGAAAGGAGCGCTCCGATTCCCTCGACGATCAAAGTTCCGCAGAGAATTTTTTTGACGAAGGCTCCGAGTCCCCACATCGTATTGAGATTAAAAGCGTCCTGCAGGAGAAGTCGGTCAGTGATGCCCATTTTTTTATGGAGCATCAGCATCAATCCCGATAGAATTGTGATGATACCGAGTCCGCCGATCTGCACGAGAACGAGAATGACCGCCTGCCCGAAAAAGCTCCAGGTTGTGGCGGTGGGAAGGGTGACAAGCCCTGTGACGCAGGTCGAGGTCGTTGCCGTAAAGAGAGCGTCGAGATAGGGAACTGGCGTTGCGGTTGCCGAGCTGATCGGAAGCGACAAAAGAAGACTTCCGAAGAGAATGGTGATCAGGAAGCTGAATAAAATAATTTGTGTTGTGGAGAACGAAAAATTCTTTTTTGGGTGTATCATATCTCCGTTACCTGACGATTCGTTGGATTTTTTGTACTAATGCTATTATACCATATTTTTTTCTTTCTTGCAAGTGCTTCGTTTTCTTTATAAATAATGTAGCAGAAACTGAAGAAATTTGAAAGGAATTCCTGAAAAAATATTGACTTTTTTATCACAAAGTGCTACAATTAAGATGCGAATTTATGGAAACACAAATTTTGTAAATAAAAACCGAAAGGAATGAAGAATATGGCAACTCCAATTATTATGCCGCGCCAGGGACAGAGCGTTGAGTCCTGTATCATTACGGCGTGGAACAAAAAGGTCGGCGATACGGTAGCAGAGGGCGAGATCCTCTTCTCTTACGAAACCGACAAATCTTCGTTTGATGAGCCTGCTCCCGTAGCAGGTAAGCTCCTTGCGATTTTCCGCGAGGAAGGCGACGACGTTCCTTGTCTTGAGAACGTTTGCGTCATCGGTCAGGACGGTGAGGACTTCGCACAGTTCGCTCCTGCGTCTGAGGACGCTCCTGCCGCTGAGGCTGCTCCCGCTGTCGCTGCCGCTCCTGTCGCTGCCGCTCCCGCAGAGGAGATTGTCGCAACGGGCGACGTCAGCGGTGCGATCTCTCCCAGAGCGCGTGCTCTTGCCGCAAAGACGGGTGCAGATCTTCTCAAAGCTACTCCCACGGGTCCCAACGGACGCATCATCGAGCGCGACGTTCAGTCGCTCGTTGACCGCGGACTGACCGTTTCGGGCGCCGCTTCGGCAGACTACACGACCGCTGTAGAAGGAAGCGGAATCAACGGAAAGGTCGTTCTGAACGATCTGAACGCTCCCGCTGCTGCAGCTCCTGTCGCTCCCGCCGCAGCTCCCGCTGTTTCGGAGTACGAGGACGTCAAGCTGACGAACATCCGCAAGATCATTGCCAAGGCAATGGTAGAGTCGCTGTCTTCGATGGCGCAGCTCACCTTTACCTCCTCATTCGACGCAACCAAGCTCCTTGCGTACAGAAAGTCGCTCAAGGGTGCTGCAGAGAAGCTCGGTCTTGCCAATATTACTCTCAACGATATGATTCTCTTCGCCGTATCGCGCGTCATTTTGAAGTACAGAAATGCCAATGCGCACATGCTCGGCGACACGATGCGTTACTTCAACACCGTCAACCTCGGTATTGCGGTTGACACCGAGCGCGGACTGATGGTTCCCACCGTCTTCCACGCAGAGAAGATGACGCTCAACGAGCTTTCGAAGGAAGCGAAGACCGTCATTACGGCGGCTCAGAGCGGTACGATCAATCCCGATCTCCTCAAGGGTGCAACCTTTACGGTATCGAACCTCGGTTCGCTTGGCATCGAGTCCTTTACTCCCATCGTCAACCCGCCCCAGACCTGTATTCTCGGTGTGGACTGCGTGATGACGAGAATGAAAGAGATCGACGGCGAGTACGTACCTTACCCTGCTATGGGACTTTCCCTGACGGTCGACCACAGAGTCCTTGACGGTGCGGACGCCGCAAGAATTCTGAAGGATATCGGCTTTGCGCTGGAAAATATCGATCTGCTTCTCGCTAAGTAAGCGAAGAGAAAGGATTTTACTATGTACGATTTAATTATTCTGGGTGGCGGTCCTGCGGGTTATAATGCCGCAGAAAGAGCGGGACATGCAGGACTGAAGACGCTCGTCATCGAAGAAAGAGCGCTCGGCGGTGTTTGTCTGAACGAAGGCTGTATCCCTACGAAGACGGTTCTGTATTCGGCAAAGATTTACGATTATGCCAAGCACGGCAAGGACTACGGCGTGACCTTCGGCTCTGCCGAGATCGACCACGCCTTCGTCGTGAACCGCAAAAACGGCGTCGTCAAGCAGCTCGTTGCGGGCGTTGGCGCAAAGCTGAAGAAGAGCGGCGTTGAGGTCGTTAAGGCTTCCGCTGTCATCAAGGAAAGAAGTGCCGAGGGCTTCGTTGTCACGGCAGACGGCAAGGAGTACGTTGGTAAGCAGCTTCTGATTGCGACGGGTTCCTCTCCCGCGCTTCCCCCGATCGACGGTCTGGCAGATTCTCTCAAAGAGGGTTTTGCTTTGACCAACCGCGAGGTTCTTGACCTCAATGCAATTCCGAAGACGATCGTCGTTGTTGGCGGCGGTGTCATCGGCTTGGAAATGGCATCTTACTTTAATTCGGTCGGATCGAAGGTATACGTCGTTGAAATGCTTGACCATATCGCAGGACCCGTCGACCGCGAAATCTCGAAGCTTCTCCAGAAGGATTACGCTTCGCGCGGCGTTGAGTTCATTCTCGGTGCCCGCGTTACCTCGATC
>JAZOSZ010000093.1:0-3235 GCA_045657365.1 Eubacteriales bacterium | reverse complement strand
TACGAACGGAAAGCTTTTGGCGCTCAAACCTGACGTCACGCTTTCGATTATCAAACATATTCCGCAGAATGATTCGGCAACGCACAAGCTTTGCTATAACGAGACGGTTTACCGAACCTCGGCAGAAAGCGACGGTTTCCGCGAAATTATGCAAACGGGACTCGAATGTATCGGTGAAATTGATCTTTATGCCGAATGTGAGGTTCTGATGCTTGCAATGAAGAGCTTGGGAACGGTCAGCTCCGAGTACATTCTCGACCTTTCCCACATGGGGCTCATTGAGGGGCTGTTGGAAGAAGCCGAAATTGATGATGCAACGCAAGAAGAATTGATTCGTCTGATCGAATCCAAAAACGTCAATGCTTTATTGATGCTTTGCCGTGACAAGGGAATTTCCGAGAAGACGGCGAAAAAGCTTTGTAGATTCACAGAACTTTATCTTCCGCTGGAAGAAGCGCTTCCCGAGCTTTCTTCGATGATTGAAGGAGAGAAAATGCAGTCGGCTTACGAAAAGCTCTGCCAAATCAGCTCGGTGATGAAGATTTACGGTCTTTCCGATCGTTTGTATCTTGATTTTTCGATTGTGACCGACGTAACCTATTACGACAGTCTCAGCTTTAAGGGCTTTATCAACGGCATTTCTGAAAGTGTACTTTCCGGCGGCCGTTACGACCGTTTAATGAACCGTTTGGGCAAGCATACGGGAGCGATTGGCTTTGCTGTTTATCTCGATCGCTTGGAGCGCTTTGAATGGGTTGAGAAGCAGTATGATACCGATATCGTGCTTTTGTACGACTCCAATCTTGCCGCAACCGAAATTTTAAAAGCGCAAGCAGAGCTTTCCCGTGACGGAGTATCGGTATTGACTACCAAAGCCCCGGATAAAAGTTTGCGTTATCGCAAGCTTATGAAAATTACCGAGGGAGGATTGCAGACTCTTGAAACCAATGATTAATATTGCGCTTCCCAAAGGACGTTTGGGGGAAAAAGCGTACGGTATGTTTGAAAAAGCAGGATTTGAATGTCCTGCCATTCACGAAGAAAGCAGAAAGCTCATCTTTGAAAACACCGAGCTTGGCGTCCGTTATTTCTGGGTCAAACCCTCGGACGTTGTTATTTACGTAGAACGCGGTGCGGCAGATATCGGAATTGCGGGCAAGGATATTATTTTGGAATATTCGCCCGATATTTACGAGCTTGCCGATCTCGGAATCGGAAAATGCCGTATGGCAGTTGCCGCGAAAAAGGATTTTTGCGATCCGCGCGACCGAACGCTTCGCGTAGCAACCAAGTTTCCGAATATTGCCCGTTCCTATTATGCGTCTTTGAGTCGCGAAATTGATATTATCAAGCTCAACGGTTCGATTGAGCTTGCCCCGATTCTCGGTCTCTCCGACGTGATCGTCGATATTGTGGAAACGGGAAAAACCTTGTATGAGAACGATCTGGAGCCGAAGTGTGATATCGTTCCGATCAGCGCCCGTCTGATTGCAAACAAGGTCAGCTATAAGTTTAAGAATGAACGGATTCGTACGATCTGCGAGCAGATGAATCGAGTCCTGCAGGAAAACAAGTGAGCTTTCGGAGGATAGTATGATTCGTCTGTATCGATATAATGAAATTGATAAGTCGGAAATCTTTGCCAGAGATATTGCCAGTACCAAGCACGTTGAGGGGGTCGTATCCGAAATCATTTCCGACGTCAGAGTGCGGGGAGACGCGGCGTTGTATGAATACTGTGCCAAATTTGACCGTGCGACCCTGACCTCGTTGGAAGTCACAGAAGAAGAAATCGAAGCGGCAGTTGCTTCGGTGGAGCCAAAATTTTTAGAGATTTTAAAAGAAGCGGCTGAAAACATTTACGCATTTCATTCAAGACAGGTCAGAAATAATTTTATGATCAACGAAAAGGACGGCGTAGTCATCGGACAGAAAATTCTTCCGATTGAAAAGGTCGGTCTTTATGTGCCCGGTGGAACGGCGGCATATCCCTCGTCGGTTCTGATGAACGGGATTCCCGCAAAGATCGCGGGGTGTCGCGATATTGTGATGGTAACGCCTCCAAGACAGGACGGAAGTATCAATCCCGTCATTCTGGCGGCAGCAAAGATCGCAGGGGTGAAGCGTATCTTTAAAGTCGGTGGTGCGCAAGCAATTGCGGCACTGGCTTACGGTACCGAAACTGTTCCTGCGGTCGATAAGATTGTGGGACCCGGCAACGCATTTGTTGCCGAAGCTAAGAAACAGGTGTTTGGTAAGGTGGCAATCGATATGATTGCGGGCCCGAGTGAGATTCTTGTAATTGCGGACAAGACCTGCCATCCTGCGTACGTTGCGGCAGATCTTCTTTCGCAGGCAGAACACGACAAAATGGCAAGTGCTGTTTTGGTTACTGATTCCGAAGAACTTGCCAAAGCGGTGGCAAAGGAACTGGAGATTCAAATTCCGATGCTTGCCCGTGAAGAAATTGCACGTACCTCGATTGACAACAATGGAAAGATCATTATTACCGACAGTATTCTGCAAGCCGTTGAGGTTGCCAACAGTATCGCGCCGGAGCATCTGGAAATCTGCGTCGACGATCCTTTCCGATATCTCGATAAAATTCAACACGCAGGATCGATCTTTATGGGAAAATATTGTCCCGAAGCTCTCGGAGACTATTTTGCAGGTCCCAATCACACGCTTCCGACCAGTGGAACGGCAAGATTTTCCAGCCCCTTATCGGTAGATGATTTTATTAAGAAAACACAGTTTACTTACTATACCGAAGATGCACTCGGTAAGGTGTGCCGTGACATCGAATTCTTTGCCAACAAAGAAGGACTCGGTGCGCACGCGAAGAGTGCCGTCATTCGGTTTTCTGAGGAAAAAGAAGAACGATGAGTCGATTTATCAATCAAAAATTTGCAACACTTGAAGCATATACTCCCGGAGAACAGCCGAAGGATATGCAATACATCAAGCTGAATACCAACGAATCACCGTTTCCGCCATCTCAAGGTGTGCTGGAAGCACTGAGGCGTTCGGAAATTGAAAAGCTTAATCTGTATCCCGATCCCGTTTGCAAGCAGTTGAAGCAAAAGCTTGCCAAGCTGTATTCGGTATTACCCGAAAACGTATTCGTTTCCAACGGATCGGATGATATTCTGAACTTTTCGTTTATGGCATTTTGCAATGATGCGGAGCACCCTGTGAAATTTCCTGCTATCTCCTACGGATTTTACCGTGTCTA
>JAZOSZ010000092.1:0-5455 GCA_045657365.1 Eubacteriales bacterium | reverse complement strand
TCAACGAGGAAGATGAAAATGCCCGCACTACCTGCAACCGCCGAGATCAGACCGTCGCTGATAATTCCGTCGACTGTTTTCGTGAAGGAAAAGTCGGCATAGAGCAGAGCACCCGAAAGGATGCCGATAAAGAGGGAACTGTATACCTCTTTGGTGATCAGCGCCAAACCAATGGCGATCACGGGGGGAAGCAGTGCCCAGAGAGTTCCGCGCACGGAGCCTTCTCCGCCGCAGGTTTCACAGCCGGCAACCGTTGTCGAATCACAGTCGGGACAAGGAACCGTGCCGTTTGCCGCATCGGTAACGCCTGCTACGACAAGCAGTGCGATGATGATCACCGCTGCGACCAAAAGCAAAATTTTCTTTGATTTTGTCATAAAGACCTCCTCAATCAGTCTAAAAGATATAATAAATATATCATAAAATGAAAAAATATTCAAGAGATTTTTGCAAATTTTCCAAAAAAGCGCAAATTTTTATGGTGTTTTCAAGTCAAAACGGAGATTTTGCAAAGATTGTTAAATTTTTTTCAAATTTTTGCCCTTTTTATATTGAAAAAGATATTATTTTGTGATATAATACCCTTTACCACCTCAAAAGTAATATAAATAATAAATTTTATTATTAATTAAATTAAGGAGAGTTTTATGACAGAAACGATCGTTTCCATTTTGACGCTGTCGGCGGCAGTAATCGCCTTGCTTTATGCGCTCTTTACGGCGTTGAAGGTGCTGAAGTTCCCTGAGGGAACCGAAAAAATGAAGAAAATCTCGGCGTTTATCCGCAAGGGCGCGAATGCCTATCTGAAGCGTCAGTATCGTATCGTGGTAATTTTCTTTGCCGTGATGTTTGCGATTCTTGTCGGTATGGCAGCAGTTGGCCTTTTGAACTGGTATACGCCTTTTGCTTTTCTTACGGGCGGCATCTTCTCGGCGCTGTCGGGCTTTATCGGAATGAAGATCGCAACGAATGCGAATGCGAGAACGGCGAATGCTTGTCAGGAAGGACTGAACAAGGGTCTTCGCGTTGCTTTCTCGGCGGGAAGCGTGATGGGCTTTACCGTGGTCGGTCTTGGTTTGCTTGACATTTCGATCTGGTTTGTTCTTTTGAAATTTGTCCTCGGACTCGAGGCGGCGGAAATTACAGGGGCAATGCTCACCTTCGGTATGGGCGCTTCCTCTATGGCTCTCTTTGCTCGTGTCGGCGGCGGTATCTTTACCAAGGCGGCGGACGTCGGTGCTGACCTTGTGGGTAAGGTCGAAGCGGGAATTCCCGAAGATGACCCCCGCAACCCTGCGGTCATTGCCGATAACGTCGGTGATAACGTCGGTGACGTAGCCGGTATGGGCGCTGACCTTTATGAGTCTTACGTCGGTTCTGTCATTTCGGCATGTGCGCTCGGCGTGGCGGCGATGCACTCGATGAAGGCAATGCTGCTTCCGATGCTGATCGCGGCGATCGGTATTGTCTGCTCGATTTTCGGTACCTTCCTCGTTCGTACGAAAGAGGGGGCTACGCAGAAACAGCTCCTTCGTTCGCTCTCCCGCGGAACGAATTTTTCTGCCATTCTGATCGCAATCGTTGCCTTCCCGCTCGTATATTTCGTCTTGGGCGCGGAGCACTGGGCAATCTATTTTGCCATTTTCGCAGGACTTGTCGGCGGTGTGCTGATCGGTCAGGTTACCGAGTATTACACCTCGGACAGCTATAAACCCACCAAAAATCTGGCAGCAACGAGTGAAACCGGTACGGCAACGATCGTCATTGGCGGTCTGTCGGTCGGAATGATTTCCACGCTTCTTCCAATCGTGATCGTATCGGTTTGCGTACTCGTCGCATATTTCGTCTCGGGTGGTGCTACGAGCGCGTCCATGGGACTTTACGGAATTGCTCTGGCGGCAGTCGGAATGCTTTCCACGCTTGGCATTACGCTGGCAACCGACGCGTACGGACCGATCGCGGATAACGCGGGCGGTATCGCACAGATGGCGGGACTGGATGAAAAGGTCAGAGAGAGAACCGATGCGCTCGATTCTCTCGGAAATACCACGGCGGCAACGGGCAAGGGCTTTGCAATTGGCTCGGCGGCGCTCACGGCATTGGCACTGATGGTGTCTTACATCGATAAGATCAACGGCATTGAGGGCGGTGCCGAAAAGATTGCAAACCTCTCAATCACGAATCCTACCGTCCTTGTCGGACTCTTTGTGGGTGCTTGTCTGCCCTTCGTATTTGCGGCATTGACGATGAACGCCGTCGGACGTGCAGCACAGAGCGTCGTCAAAGAGGTTCGCCGTCAGTTCAAGGAGATTTTCGGATTGATGGACGGCAAAGCTGATGCGGATTACGCTACCTGCGTTGACCTTTGTACCAAGGCAAGCCTTCGTGAGATGATTCTTCCTACCCTGGTAGCAATCGTCGTTCCCGTGATCGTCGGAATGATTCTCGGACCGACGGGCGTGGTCGGAATGCTTGCGGGCGCGACAGCATCGGGCTTCTTGATGGCAGTCTTTATGTCGAACTCGGGCGGTGCTTGGGATAACGCGAAAAAGTACATCGAAAACGATCACTTCGGCGGTAAAGGTTCGGAAAATCACAAGGCGGCAGTCGTCGGTGATACGGTCGGTGACCCCTTCAAGGATACCGCAGGACCTTCGATCAATATTCTGATCAAGCTTCTTTCGATGGTATCGATTGTATTTGCTTCGCTTGTCGTAGCATTTTCGATTCTTTAAAAAACATAAAAAGAGCAAGGATTTCCTTGCTCTTTTTTGTTGTTATCTTTTTCGATGAGGACGCTTTGCCGTTCGCTTGAGTCCGCAAAAGCCGCCGAGGATCGGGAAGAGTGCCGTCAGCAGGCGAAGAATCAGGGAGAGGGGAATGGAAAAGGCGCTGTCCTTTTGAAAAAACGCCGATAAAATCCAAAAGAAAACAAGGAGAAGGGCACCGCAGAGCGTACCGCACAGAAGTGCCGAGGATCCATAGCGGCGGACGGCGATCATACCGCCGAGAAAGGCGGAAAGATAGAGGGTGCCAAGTCCCAGCGGAAGAATCAGTTTCTGAGGGTCTGCCGAACGGCAACAGAGCGCCGCGCAAAGCAGAAGCAGGAGTGCGGCGCAGATCAGCGCGGCGGCAAATCCAATGCCACAGCTTCCTAAAAGGGAAGAAAGAGAAGTGCTTTCTTCGGGGGTGTGCCGTTGCTTGCGCCTGGGTTTGCTTGTGCCATAACTCATCGTTGTTGCTTCCTTTCTTGACTGTTTGTAATACATATTTATGAGTCTTCGGGGGAAGATATGAATGACAAAACGAAATTTCAAAGAGTTTGTTTGTTCACATAAAGTTAACAAACAAAGTTTTTGATTTTCTTGAAAAAAAGTACGGAATATGATAAAATAATGGTAAAATCGGGGAGAATGATTTTGAAGACGGCAAAATCGAAAATTTCCGAGAAAACCAACGAACGGAGGCCATTTTATGGTACAATTTGACGAAAAAACGTACGGCGTGGCAAAGGATCGTCTCGAGAGACTTTTTGACGCGGGTACTTTTGTGGAGCTCAGTGCCTACCTGAAACGATCCGATTCGCAATCCGAGCTGGAAGGCGTAGTATGCGGATACGGTTCTGTGAACGGTTCGCTCGCGTTCGCGTTCCTGCAGGATAGCGGACGTACGAAGGGAGCGTTTGGTGAGCGTCAGGCAAAGAAGATCGCGTCGCTGTATGCTCTTGCCGTGAAGAACGGAGCGCCCCTTATTGGCGTATTCGACAGTGCGGGAGCGATCGTTTACGACGGAGTGTCTGCTTTGGCGGCGTATGGCTCTTTGATGAAAAATATTTCCGATGCTTCGGGCATCATTCCTCAGATCGCCGTGATCGACGGCGTTTGCGGCGGTGCTTCTGCCGTGGCGGCTTCGATGTTTGATTTTGTGGTAACGGTGAAGGATCAATCTGAATTCTTTGTCAATGCGCCCTTTACGGCGGGCAAGGCGGACGGAGCTTCGACGATCGGACTTTCGGCAAAGGAAGCCGCAAGTGAAGCTGAGGCGTTTGCTTTTGTGAAGGAGCTTCTTGCGATGCTTCCTCAGAATAACGCCGATGCTATTTGCGGAGAAAGCTTTGACGATTTGAATCGAAAGGTCACGGTTGCTTCCAATTATGACGTTGACAAGCTTCTTTTCGAGCTGTCCGACGGTGGAAAATTTATCGAGCTTTACCGCGACTTTGCCGAGAACGCTCGCTTTGGCTTTGCGTCTTTTGGCGGAGTATTGACAGGTGTGATCGCTTCGGATCCTGCCAAGGGCGGAATTCTCGATATTAAGATGGCAAGAGCCGCAACGAAGCTTCTCGGCTTCTGTGACGCTTTCTCGATTCCCGTGCTGACGCTGGTGGACAGTGAGGGACTTGACATCTCGAACGAGGCGGAGAATGCGGCGTACGCATCCGAGCTTGCTCGTATGGCTTTGGCATATACCTCTTCGGAGTGTGCAAAGATTACCGTTGTGCTCGGTAAGGCATACGGAACGGCGTTTACGCTCCTTGGTTCGAAATCGGTGGGAGCAGACCTCGCGTTTGCGCTTCCCGAGGCGTGTATCAGCGTGCTTTCTCCCGAGGCATCGGTCGCCTTCGTATGGAACGACCGTGTGGGCGAGGTTTCGCGTGAAGAGCTGGAAGAAGAGTGGCGTGAGAAATGCGCCTCGGCGGCATCGGCGTGTGACGCAGGTGAGATTGACGACGTCATCGAACCGTCCGAGCTTCGTCAGAGAATCTGTGCATCGCTCCTGATGCTCTGCGCGAAGGCAGACGGTGCGCCTGCCAGAAAGCATCCAACACTTCCGCTGTAATAGGGGGATTAAAAATGAATATGATAATGGCATTATCGGCAGAGCTTGGCGGCGCTTTTTCGGCAGAACGCTGGGCGTATGCCGGCAAGATGACCTTGCTTGGAATGCTGATGGTTTTTTCGGTTCTTGCGATTCTTTGGGCAGTGCTTTCGCTCTTTAAACTCATTTTTGCATCAAAGACGCCGAAGCAAGCGAAAAGCAAAGTCAAACCGACCGCCGCACAGGACGCGGAGAACGCGTCCGATGACGTGATGCAAGTAGTCATCGCGGCAGGTGTTGAAGCGTACCGAGATGACAAAGAGAGAGAATTGGTTGCCGTTCTGACGGCTGCCGTTTCTGCGTACCGTGAGGCAGAAGGCGAGAACAGCGCATTTCGCGTAGTATCTTTCCGCAGATCCTCTTCCACTCGTTCTTGGAACAGAAAAAAATAATTCACGAAAAAATTTAATTTATTTTTGAAAGGCTAGGTATTCAATGATGAAAACTTACAATATCACCGTAAACGGAGTCACTTACGTTGTCAGTGTGGAAGAGGTAGCAGGCGGAGCACCCGTCGCAGCTCCCGTATACGCAGCTCCCGCTCCTGTAGCAGCACCCGCTCCCGTGGCAGCACCCG
>JAZOSZ010000091.1:0-4315 GCA_045657365.1 Eubacteriales bacterium | reverse complement strand
GGTATTGCAATGGGTACCCGTTCGGGTAGCATCGATCCTACGGTCGTCACCTATTTGATGAAGACCAAGGGCTACACGGCACAGGAAGTGGAAGACATTCTGAATAAGAAGAGCGGTCTGCTCGGTATTTCGGGACTTTCCAACGATTGCCGTAACATTACCGAAGCGGCAAACAACGGAAATGCCCGTGCAGAGCTTGCGCTCAAGATTCTCACGAACGGCATCAAGAAGCACATCGGTGCGTATGCCGCAGAAATGAACGGACTCGACGCACTCGTCTTTACCGCGGGTATCGGTGAAAACCAGTGGAACGTGCGTGCAAGAGTCTGCGAGGGAATGAGCTTTCTTGGCATCGAGATCGACGAGGAGAAGAATGTCAACTTTGAGAGAGGCGTCCCCTTCAATCTGACCAAGGAAGGCGCAAAGGTTCAGACCTGGATCATTCCTACCGACGAGGAATATATGATTGCTATTGATACTCAGCGTCTGGCAAGTAAATAAGAAACGCAAAAGAAAGGACAGGTACGGTTTTTATGGCAAATATCACCGAAGCTGAAATCAGAAAAATCGTTGAAAATATTATCAAAGGCAACGGGGCGTCTGCGGGCGCTTCGTGGACCTCGACCGAATACAACGGCCGCAAGCTCGTCGGAATTTATTCCGATATGAACGAAGCCATTGACGCGGCAGAAAAGGGCTATTTCGCCGTTCGCGCAATGACGGTCGAGCAGAGAGAAAAGATTATTGCGGAGATTCGCCGTCTGACGGTTGCCGAAGCTCCCGTGATGGCAGAGATCGGCGTTGCCGAGACGGGAATGGGTCGTGTTGACCATAAGCGTCTGAAGCACATTCTCGTCGCAGAGAAGACTCCCGGTACCGAGGATATCGTCTCCGAAGCAAAGACGGGTGATAACGGTCTGACGCTGACCGAAATGGCACCGTTCGGTGTCGTCGGTGCAATCACGCCCAGTACCAATCCCTCGGAAACCGTGATTTGTAACTCGATCGGTATGATCGCCGCAGGAAACGGTGTTGTCTTCAATCCTCACCCCAACGCGATCTGTACCTCGAACTATGCCGTTGACCTCGTCAATCGCGCATCGCGTGCGGCAGGCGGCCCCGAGGTTCTTGTTTGCTCGATGGATAAGCCTACCCTTGACAGTGCCGCTGTGATGCAGTCGCATCCCAAGATCAAGCTGCTCGTTTGTACGGGCGGCCCCGGTGTCGTGAAGGCAGTGCTTTCTTCCGGTAAGAAGGCAATCGGTGCCGGTGCGGGCAACCCCCCTGTTATCGTAGACGATACTGCCGATATCAAGAAAGCGGGCAAGGATATTATCGACGGTTGTACCTTTGACAACAACCTTCCTTGTATCGCAGAAAAAGAAGTTTTCGCTTTCCGCAATATTGCCGATGAGCTGATTGCCGAGATGCAGAAGAACGGTGCGTATCTGATTAACCGTGAGCAGGCAGACCGACTCAACGCCGTGGTTCTCGAAGAGAAGACCAACAAGGCGGGAAAAAAGGTAAAAACGGTCAGCCGTCACTGTGTTGGACGCGACGCCGACGTTCTGCTTGCCAAAATCGGAATCAACGTGGGCAAGGAGATCCGTTGCATTATCTGTGAAACTGATTTCGGACACGATTTCGTTCAGCACGAGCTGATGATGCCGATTCTTCCGATTGTTCGCGTGGATACCATTGAGGAAGCCATTGAGCTTGCCGTCAAGGCAGAGCACGGCAACCGCCACACCGCACATATGCACTCGAAGAACATCGACCACCTCTCGGCATTTGCCAAGGCTGTGGAAACGACGATCTTCGTCAAGAACGCACCTTCCTACGCCGGCATCGGATTTGGCGGTGAGGGACACGCAACCTTTACGATCGCAGGTCCGACGGGTGAGGGAATTACCTCGGCGCGCTCCTTTACGAGAAAGCGCAGATGCGTGATGGCAGATAATTTCAGAATTATTTAACGGAGAACGACGATGAAATACACAGAACAGGAACTCAAGGCGCTCGTGGAGCGTGTGATCGATACGATCAAGGACGGCAGTGCGTCGTCCGAGGGGGAAATTCCCGTGGGAATTTCCAACCGTCATATTCATCTTTCGCGCGAACACGTAGAGATTTTGTTTGGTAAAGGCTATGAGCTGACCAAGATGAAGGATCTTTCTCAGCCCGGTCAGTACGCGTGCAAGGAACAGCTGACGATTGTTGGCCCTTCGATGCGTGCCATTGAGGGTGTGCGCGTGCTCGGTCCCGAGAGAAAGAAATCGCAGGTCGAAATTTCGCGTACCGATAGCTTTGTGCTGAAGGTCAAGCCCCCCGTCCGTGAGTCGGGAGATATCGCAGGCTCGGCGCCCGTGACCATCATCGGTCCGAAGGGAATCGTTACCCTGAATGAGGGTTGTATTATTGCCAACCGTCACATTCATATGAGCCTTGACGAGGGCGCGCGATTTGGCGTGCGTGACGGCGAGTACGTAGACGTAGAGCTGAACGGTGAGAGAAGAAGTCTTTTCTATGACGTACAGATCCGCGTACACAAGGATTTCAGACTTGAAATGCATATCGATACCGACGATGCCAACGCCGCAGGTGTCGGCAACGGCTTCAAGGCAAAGCTCTTAAAGAGATCGTAAAACGAATCGAACAAAGAAAAACTCCGCGAAGTTCGCGGAGTTTTTTGTTTCGGCGTTATTTTTCGTATTGTAATCTCAGCTTTTTCGTATATTCTCTCGGTGTCAGCTTCATTTTTTTCTTGAAGGCGTAGCTGAAATAGGATTGCGAGGAAAAGCCGCATTCATAGGCAATCTGTGTCAGTGTCATTTCCGTGGAGATCAAGAGCTCAATTGCCTTTTGAAGCCGTTGTTCTTCGACGTATTCGTGCAGATTCTTGCCCGTAGAGGCTTTGAAGAGCTTATGGAAATAGATCGGGCTGAAATTTGCCTGCTCGGAGATCTTTTCCAGCGTTAGCTCTTCGGAGAGGTTTTTATTGATATACGAGAGCGTTTGCTCGATCACAACACGGTTGTTGTGCTTCGGATTTGGTAACATCCGATCGTGCGCGGTGCGTTGAGAGAGAAGATATACCAAGTGCAAAATCAGACTTTGAAGCATCAAGTTGTCTTCGGGAAGACCTGTATGATAATATTTGCACAAAGAAAGGAAGAGCTCCCGTACCTCGTGGGCCTCATCGAATTCGACGTAGTTGGGAAGAGAAGAGAGAAGCTCGCAGAGCTGCCCTTCGTTGACAATGAGATGAATATAATAACAGCGGAACGGCAAGCGCGTATGGCGGAGCTGTCCCGGCTTTGCGCAGATGACGACGCTGTCCGAAATGGGGTGCGAGGTATCGTCGATATAGGAAATTCCGCCGTCTTCCATCGGAAGCTCAATTTCAAACATCGTGGTTTTTCGGTTTTGGGAAACGGCTCTGTTTTTGATTGCGATCTGTGCGTTATACAGTCCGATCGCAACGATCTCGGGGTAAATTAACGGTTTCATAATTCCTCAAAAAATAATATTTCTAATAAAAACGACAATTTTTATATATAAATTAGCTAAGAATTATTATACAATAAAAAATGAAGTTTGTCAATGAAAAGGAGATTTTTTATGAAAATCACTTGGCTCGGTCAGGCAGGGCTGCTGTTTGACAACGGAAAGACAAAAATTATGGTGGATCCCTATTTATCGGACAGCGTGGCAAAGGTCAATCCGTTGAATTATCGCCGCGTTCCGATCGACAATCGATTCTTTGACGTCCTTCCCGACGTGATGATCTTTACCCACGATCATCTCGACCATTACGATCCCGAAACCGCGCCTCGTTTTTTGGAGCGGTCGAAGAAAAAAATGACGGTGCTTTGTCCGACGTCGGTCTGGCAAAAGGCGCGCAAGTACGGCACGCACAACTACGTCGAGTTCAACCGCCATACCGAGTGGACGGAATACGGCTTCCGATTCTCGGCAGTCAAGGCGGCGCACAGTGATCCGTACGCGATCGGAGTTCTGATCGAGGATTTGGAAGAGGGCAAGGTGTATTACGTGACGGGGGATACGCTTTATCATAAGGATATTTTTGAAGATCTTCCAAAAAATACCGATCTTGTTTTTCTGCCCGTCAATGGGGTGGGGAACAATATGAACGCCACCGATGCCGTTCGCTTTTTCCGTGCCGCAGGTGCGAAGCGCGCCGTGCCGTATCACGTAGGAATGTTTGACGAGCTTTCTCCCGAAATTTTTGAGGACGAGTGCCGTCTTGTTTTGAAAAATTATGAAGAAACCGCGGTGTAAAAAATGAAAATTA